>JAHFTI010000081.1 GCA_023265535.1 Opitutaceae bacterium | reverse complement strand
GGTCATGAACCACCTGGGCTACGTCTCGATGACCGTGGGCAACCACGAGTTCAACTTCGGACGCCCCACACTCCACAAGGCCCAGGGCGAGTCCAAGTTCCCCTGGCTCTCCGCCAACATCGTCAAGAAGGCCGACCAGTCGCCGCTCTTCACGCCCTACCTTATCCGTGAGGTCGACGGCGTGCGCATCGCCATCCTCGGCATCACCACCGCGGGCATCCCCTACTGGGAAAATGCCGAGACCATCGCCGACCTCGACTTCCTCAACCCCACCGAAACCGCCGCCCGCTACGTCCGCCTCCTGCGCGAGCAGGAGCGCCCCGACATCGTGATCGCCGCCATGCACACCGGCATCGAGGAGGACCTCGCCAGCGGCATCAAGCCCCCTGGCCAGATTGAGCGCGAAAATGCCGCCCTCGATATCGCCAACAACGTGCCGGGCATCGACCTCATCCTCATGGGCCACACCCACCGCATGATCGACCCCCTGGTGGTCAACGGCGTCCTCGTCGCCCAAGCCGGCTATTGGGGCAACCGCCTCGTCGCCGCCGAGCTGTACATGGAACGCGCCGCCGCCGGCCAACCCTGGCGCCTCCTCGCCAAGAGCGCCCACAACATCAACGTCACCGAGGCCGTCCAGCCCGACCCCGAGGTCATGAAGATCGTCGAGCCCTACCACGCCGAGACGCAGGCCTGGCTCGACAAGCCCATCGTACACAGCGCCGACGCCCTCGTCGCCACCCTCTCCCGCGAGGAGGACAGCGCCCTGCTCGACCTCATCCACCGCGTGCAACTCGAGGCCGGCAAGGCCGACATCTCCTTCGCCGCCAGCTTCAACCCCTCCGCCCGCATCCCCCAGGGCGACGTGACGGTGCGCAACATCTACAGCCTCTACACCTACGAGAACACCCTCTGCGTCGTCGAACTCACCGGCGCCCAAGTGAAGGAAGCCCTCGAGCACTCCGCCCGCTACTACCTGCCCTGGGAGGAGGGCAAGTCCATCGCCCAACTCGCCAACCCGCGCATCCCCGGCTACAACTTCGACACCGCCGAGGGCGTCAGCTACCAGGTCGACCTGCGCCGCCCCATCGGCGACCGCATCGTCGGCCTCTCGCGCGACGGCAAACCCCTCGATCCCGCCGCCAAGTTCCGCGTCGCCGTGAACAACTACCGCCAGAACGGCGGCGGCGGCTACCTGATGTTCCGAAAGGCTCCCGTCCTCCAGCGCATCAGCACCGAGGTCCGCGACCTCATCATCGACTGGGTCGAGCGCCACAAGGACATCCCCGCCACGCCCTCCGCCAATTGGAGTTTCGTGAAGTAAAACCCAGCCGGACAAAACACGCCGACTGCTGCAAAGGCCATGCCCACAAGGCGTGGCCTTTTTGCTGGCCAAACAGGGAAGCGGCTTCCGGCACCTGAGGGGCAATGCACCCGTCCCTTGATCGGCACGCAAGCCCTGGCATAACCTCGACCTGTCGCGCCTCACTCCGCGCAGCCACGCCTGCATGGACGAGCTACGCCCCCCCCTCCCCTCAGGCCAAGCTCTCCGCCCGCCTCGCCAGCAGCCGAACCAGCCCCGGATGCTCCCCCACCAGCGGCGTCATGCGCACATGCAGCCCCGGCCGCTCCGCACACGCCGCCTCGCAGATCTGCACAATGTCGCCCCCCGGGCCCGCATGCCGCCCGGGCGACACAAACAGCATCGCCAGCACCACCTCGCAAGGCCCCTCGGGCAAGGCCCGCAACGCCCGCTCCAGGAGCGGCTCATTGAAGTCATACTCCGGCTCCGGCCTGCGCTCCATCGAGGCAGCCGCGACCCCCGCCACCCGCCCGCCCAGCCGCTGCGCCAACTGGCGCGCCAGGCGATCGCGCACCTCGGTGACCTCCGCCCGCGGACTCCCATGGTCCACCAAGATCACCCGCTGGGCGCCTGTTCCGTCCAGGCGTCCCGCCACGTGCTCCTCCAGGATATCCAGCAACACCCCGTCCCCCTCCACCCCCTCGCCGCCCTCCTCGCTGCCCGCAGGCTCCGCCAGGCACGGCGCCACCCGCAGGTCCAACTCCGGCCAGGTCTTGCGCAGGACCTCCAGCCGCGCCGGCAGGTACTCGGTCAAGGCCCCGCTCGGGCCGAAAAACAGCGGCACCACATCAAAGCCGTTCTGCCCCGCCGCCAGCCTGCGCTTCAGCGCCGGCTCCAGGATCTCAGCGGCCACGCCGCCCAAGGCCTCCGCAGGCACCTTGTGCGAGTGCAACAAGGACAACGGCAAAACCTCCCGGCCCAAGGCACGCCCCAGCTCCGCCGCGATGCGTCGCAAACTCAGCGTGGCCGCCGGCTCCAGGGAACCATTGTCCAGCAGAAGAAGGGGTCTGAGGCACCCGCTCATGGGCTCAGGGTCATGCCGAGAAAGGTTCACGGGATCTGTTGATGGAGGATATGCTGCACCGCTCGCTTTGCACTTGTTCAGTCGCCGCCGCAAGACGGCCTTCGCACCAGCCTATGTCAGGAACCCAAAAAGTCGACCGCTCCCCTGCGGGCTGAGCATCTGTGGCCTTT
Organism: Opitutaceae bacterium; assembly: GCA_023265535.1. Classification (GTDB taxonomy): domain Bacteria; phylum Verrucomicrobiota; class Verrucomicrobiia; order Opitutales; family Opitutaceae; genus MWDT01. The sequence goes on along the minus strand of JAHFTI010000081.1, from coordinate 8,801 downwards.
AGCCACTGGATTTACACCGCCGGCATGACGCGCCCCCCCCACCCCACCGCCCCGGCAGGCAGACCCCTCGCCCGATTCCTCCACCCCCATCTTCCTCCCCGGACCCGCCTGCCCCCCTCCCGCCCACCACCCCTCATCAGTGCACTGCCTCAGATGCAGGATCCGGGGTGCTTCACCGGAAATAATTATCAAAAACTGTATTTGTAATGATCACATTTTGTATGACGTGAATCGAAAAAATACTACATTTTAAGTATACGCCTGAAAAGAACTGGCCAACCCACGGACAAGTGCCTTTCAAATAGGGACCCACGCTGGATCCCCCCCTCTGCCAGCGCGCCCTCACGAACCACCGCGATTTCGAGCACTTCGTGTATCGATTTCGTGAAATAACAGCCCCTAGACCCATGAAACAAGTACGCTCCTGCTTCGTACCTGCACTGCTCGCGGCCCCAGCCGCCCTCCTCCTCGCCACCACCCTGCACGCCCAGGTGGCGCCCGCTCCCGCACCCACCACCGCCGCCGCCGCGCCCGCCCGCTCGGACGCCGTCCCCGTCGAAAAGGCCAAGTCGGCCGCCGAGACCGACGTCGTCCAGATGTCGCCCTTCGAGGTCAGCGCCAACGACGACCGCGGCTACCAGGCCGCCAACTCCCTCTCCGGCACGCGCATCAACTCCAAGCTCGAGGACCTCGGCGCCTCGATCTCCGTCGTCACCAAGGACCAGCTCACCGACCTCGCCGCCCGCGACATCAACGACATCTTCCTCTACGAGGCCAACACCGAGGGCACCGGCCAATACTCCGCCTTCACCAACGACCGCGGCAACGTCCAGGACGACATCGCCAACAACCCCCAGGGCGCCAATCGCGTCCGCGGCCTCGGAGCCGCCAACGTCGCCGTCGGCAACTTCGGCACCACGGGCACCATCCCTCTCGACTCCTACAACATCGATTCCGTCGAAATCTCCCGCGGCCCCAACTCCACCGTCTTCGGCCTCGGCAACACCGGTGGCGGCGTCAACGTGATCACCGCCAGGGCCAGGACCGACCGCGATCGCACCAGCGTGAATTTCGCCATCACCAACGGCACCGGCCGCCGCGCCAGCATCGACATGAACCGCGTGGTGTTCCGCAACAAGCTGGCCTTCCGTGTCACCGGCCTCTACAGCGAAAAAGCCTTCGAGCGCCGCCCCGCCGAGGACATCACCAAGCGCGCCGACATCACAGGCATGTGGCGCCCCTTCAGCAAGACCACCCTGCGCGCCGGCTTCAGCACCTACCGCAACCGCAACAGTCGTCCGAATAACTACACGCCCCGCGACATGTACTCCGACTGGGTCCGCAGCGGCAAGCCGACCTGGGACCCCATGACCGAGACCGTTCACCTGGCTGACGGCACCTCCATCACGGGCGTCACCGAATCCACCGAGAAAACCAAGCTCCCCTTCGGCCTCTCCGTGTACGACTCAGGCCTCGGCTCCCGCCCCAGCTGGTACATCGACAAGGGCGAGGTGCAGCTCTACATGGTGAACCGCCTCTCCACCACCGCCCTCCCCAACAATGTGGGCGCCAAGGAACGCCTCCTCCTCAACGGCACCGAGCTCGGTCGCGACGCCCTCCTCAGCACCACCAAGCCGCTCTACGTCATCCCCGGCACCACCGACCGCTCCTACTACGATTACACCTCGGTCAATCTCGCCGCCCCCAACTGGTCCAAGGTCAAGGGCGAGACCTACAACTACGAGATCGAGCAATACCTCCTCGAAACCCCCCGCCACATGCTCGCCTTCCAGGGCGGCTTCTTCCGCGAGGACACCTTCACCGAAAACCGCACCTTCATCGGCACCGCCGACGGCGCCAAGATGCAGGTCTACATCGACGTCAACGAGAAGCTCCTCGACGGCACCTCCAACCCCTTCTTCCTGCGCCCCTTCATCGGCGGCACCGAGCCGGCCTACAAGAAGAAGCCCGAGCTGAACGACAACTACCGCGGCACCCTCTTCTACCGCCTCGACCTCACCCGCGAAAACTCCTGGCTCAAGCACCTCGGAAAGCACAACCTCGCCGCCTACGGCGAATACCGCTTCAATCAGGACACCGGCGGCTTCATCTACCGCGACCGCATCATCTCCACCGAGTCCTGGGTCTCCGCCTCCAGCAAGACCGGCAACACGGGAGGTTCCGCCAACATCTTCCCGCGCTATTACGTGGGTGATGCCAGCGGCCAGAACGTCGACTACGCCCCCATGCGCCTCCAGAGCACCAGCGGCGAGTACCTGTACCGTTATTTCGATGGCGTCAACAAGCGCTGGATCACCGAGGCCGTCGACTTCGGCGAATCCTTCGGCGGCGGCCAATACACCAAACGTCTTAACTCCACCGTCGGCGGCGTCTGGCAAGGCTACTTCCTCAACGACCGCATCATTCCCACCCTCGGCTACCGCGAGGACCACAACCGCAGCAAACGCGGCGACGCAGCCGGCGCCGCCACCCTCGAGACCGGCGGCTTCTACGACCTCACCACCCTCGACAACTTCACCACCCAGCCCTGGATCAAGCGCCAGGGAAAAACCAAGAACGCAGGCATCGTCGTCAAGCCCCTCAGCTGGCTGGGCCTGCACTACAGCCAATCCGACAGCTTCAAGCCCTCCTCCATCGCCTACGACGTCTGGGGCGTTCCGCTTCCCGACCCCAAGGGCTCGACTAAGGACTACGGCCTGAGCCTGCGCCTCTTCGGTGGCAAACTCGTGATCCGTGCCACCCAGTACGAGACCCTCGACATCAATGCCCGCAGCACCCTCGGCACCATCGTGCAACGCGCGATCCGTCTGGACTCGGATGGTGGCGCGGGAACGGGCGGCGATCCCGACCTTCAGGACTTCCTCGAGGCGGAACTCGTCTCGCTCCACCCTGACTGGACCGCCGAACAGGTCGATGCCGAGACCATGAAGCTGATGAAGACCGACCCGGCCCTCATCGAAAGCCACCGCAGCCAGGCCCATAGCGACGTCAACGACGCCCAGTCCAAGGGCAAGGAGATCGAGATCTTCTACAACCCAACCAATTATTGGACCCTCAAGGCCAACGTGACTCAACAGAAGGCCATGGACACCAACATGTCCCCGGCGCTGCAGCAGTACATCGACTCCCGTTGGCAGACCTGGACCACCATTACCGGCCCGCAAACCGGCAAGCTCTGGTGGAAGAGCACCATCGGCAGCACCACGCCCGAGTCCTGGTACTTCGCCAACGTCAACAAGGACCTCAAGCTGGCCACCACCACCGCCGGCAAGCCCCGCCCCCAGACCCGCGAATGGCGCGCCAACCTGGTCTCCAACTTCAAGCTGTCCGGCATCACCAGCAATGCCATCCTGCGCCGCTTCGATGTCACCACCGCCCTGCGTTACGAGGGCAAGGTCAGCCTCGGCTTCCTCGCCGGCGCCCCCGACGTGGACGGCATCGTGCGCACGCTCGACGGCAACAAGCCCATCTGGGACAAGGCCCGCGCCTACATGAACCTCGGCGTGCGCTACACCTTCAGGACCGCGCATGACCGCGTGCTCACACGCCTCCAGCTCAATGTCTCGAACGTCTTCGAGAACGGCAGCCTGCGTCCCGTCGCCTACAATCCCGACGGCACGCCCTACCAGTTCCGCATCATCGATCCGCGCGAGATCACGGTCGGCGTGACCTTCGACCTCTAGGTTTTCAGGGTTACAGGGTTAGGGTGATCCGGGCGTGGTGGCCTGGATCCCGAAAAGCCCCTCGTCGCAAGGCGGGGGGCTTTTTTGCACCCACACACCGCTGCCCGGACACGCTCTCCTCCATCCGGGCCCCCCGACCCGGCGCCAGCCTTCTCGCTTCTCGCTCCTCACTTCTCGCTTCTTCACCTCACCACTTCGCCATACAGCGAACTGGTCGTCGCCCGCCCCACGTGCAGCTTCACGAGCTGCCCCACGTCCGCCGGGCTGGCGTCGAAGATCGCCACGCGGTTGCCGCGCGTGCGTCCCATGAAGCGCTCGCCTGTGCGGTCCGGCCCCTCGACGAGCACCTCCTGCACGGTCCCCACCAGCGCCTGGTTGCGGCGCTTCGAGTTGGCCTCGAGGATGCGCAGCAGCTCCTGGTTGCGCGCCTCCTTCACCTCGTCGGGGATCTGGTCGCCCATCGCCGCCGCCGGCGTGCCGCTGCGTATCGAATACTTGAATACGTAGGCCATGTCGTAGTTCGCCCGGATGAAGAGCTCGCGCGTCTGCGCGAAATCCTCCTCCGTCTCGCCCGGGAAGCCCACGATCACGTCCGTCGAGAGGTAGATGTCGGGACGCGCCGCGCGCAGCGCGTCCACGATCTCCATGTAGCGCTCCCGTGAATACGGGCGGTTCATCGCCTTCAGGATCGCGTTGCTGCCCGACTGCAGCGGCAGGTGCACCTGCTCGCACAGCTTCGGCAGGCGCGCGAAGGCCTCGATCAGGTCCGGCCTGAAGCCGCGCGGATGCGGCGAGGTGAAGCGGATGCGCTCGATCCCGTCGATCGCGTGCACCTTCTCGAGCAGCTGCACAAAGGGGGTCACGCCGGCCGTGTGCACGTAGTCGCGCCGGCCGTAGCTGGTCACGATCTGGCCGAGCAGCGTGATGTCGCGCACGCCGCGCGCCGCCAGCGAGCGGCACTCCTCCACGATGTCCTCCATCGGGCGAGAACGCTCGTCACCGCGCGTCTTGGGCACGATGCAAAAGGCGCAATCCATGTCGCAGCCCTGCTGGATCGACACGAAGGCCGTCACCTGGCTGCCCTCCAGGTGGTCGCGGATCGTGTTCTGAGAGCCCGCCTCCTCCTCGATGTCCACGATGCTCTCCGGCACCGGCACGCCCGCCTCCTGCGCCGCGCGCAGGTTGTCGAGGTAGTCCGGCACCTGGTGAAATTTCTGCGTGCCCACGATCAGGTCCACGTCCGGCAGCGTATCCAGCAGCTCGGCGCCGCGGTTCTGCGCCATGCACCCCAGGATGCCCAGGATAAACTGCGGCTGGCGCCGCTTGCGCACCGCCACGTTGGTGGCCTTGCTGATCGCCTTCTGCTCCGCCATGTCCCTGACGCTGCAGGTGTTGAGCAACAGGATGTCGCACTCGTGCTCGCTGCCCACGATGCGGTAGCCGCGCGCGCGCAGCATCGCCGCCACGGCCTCGCTGTCGCGCTCGTTCATCTGGCACCCGTAGGTTTTGATATGGACTCGGTTCACGTTCGGAGACGCGACAGGTATCCCCGCCCTCCCCCGGGTCAAACGCCAAAACACCTTTCCCGGCGCCCCAAGGCTCAAAAAGGGCCCCCTCAGGGCACCATCTCGTAGGTCTCCAGCAACGCCACGCCCGAGCTCCCGTCCACGCTCTCCACCGTGACCGTGTACAGCCCCGGCTCCAGGGTCAGGATCATTGCCGCATCCTTGGCGCCCACCGTGAGCGGAAACGCCCCCACCACGCGTGAATAGGCCGCGATGTCGGACGCGTCAGGACGCTCCTGCCAATTGTCACAGGTAGCCACCTGCTCCTGGGTCGAGACCCGCGTCACCGTGAACTTCGGGTCGCGCAGGGGATCCTGCACATTGAAGTTCGCCAGGGTCGGTCCCACCGCGCGGACAAGCACGCGCTTCGGCACGAGCCCCTGGATCACAAGCCCGCCCACCAGCGCATCCTCCCCCGCACCCACGCGACCGCGGGTGGAGAGATTCACAAAGCTGGACTGCGCCATGTAGCCCGGGTCGAAACCCGTGGGGGCAATGGGCGCGCGGGGCGCAAACACGTAGCGCAGGCCGCGGTTGAAACTCTCCCCCTTCGGCCCCGCATGCCGCTCGCCCGTCATCTCGCGCGCCGCCACCTCCAGCCCCGTGAGCTTCAGCGCCTGCAGCTGCAGGAACAGCTCCTTGGTGGTGTACCGGATCGAATAGGACTCATCGCTGCCCCAGGTCAGGTAGAGCCTCGCCGCCAGGCTCGTGTGCGCGGCCGCATACTGGTCCACCACGGTCTTCATCTGGGAATTCTGCCACCACAGCGAGGGACTCGGGGCAATGTAGCCCTGGAAAAGCCCTGGCTTCTCAAACAGCGCAAACACCGTGAAGATGCCTCCATACGAACTGCCCGTCAGCACACGGTAACTGCTGTCCGCGCGGTACTGCGTCTCCACATAGGGAATGATCTGGCTCTCGATCACCGAGAGGAACTCCGCCGCATGCCCTTTGTCCGGCGCCGCGGGCATCCAGGGCGTGAGATCGATCTGCCGGAGGGCGCCCACATTGGGATTCGTCCCGCCATAGGCCATGCCCACCAGGATGCACTCGGGGACCGCCCCGTCATAGCTGAGGTTGCCCAACTCCGCATTCAGCAAGGGAAAGTCCCAGTAGCCGTCGCAGGCATAGATCACCGGATAACGCCGCTCCGGGTTGGTCGCGTACGAGGAGGGAAGGCTCACGTAGAGCACATAATCGCGCCCATTCGCCGACCGGGGCAGCGTACGCACCTCCGTGCCGGGAATCGAATACTCCACCGCCTGCACGGCCTGGCCCGCCAGGCAAAGGCTGAGAAGCAAACCCAGGCAAAGCTGCGCCAGGCCCAGGCACAGACGCACACACAGGCCGGCAGGGCCCGCGGGAGAACAGGGGGGAACAGGGGTCATGGGGTGGAGGTGGCCAGGCCCGGCTCCCGGGACCCCATGTCCGCAAGACCCGACCCGCCCACCCCTTGCCCAACCCCGCCCAATTGGAAAACCCTTCAACTGAGGAGGCCGCCCTGCTTTCAACGCACGCGACATCCGTCCCTTGCCCACAGGATATCCCTGCAAGGCCCGTCACACCGGGGCCCCGGGCGCCTGCCCCGGCACTCCGCCTTCATGGCATCGGACGCCCCCCCACCGCCCCTCGTTTGGCGCTTACGCGGCTGTCCGCCCCCCCCTCACTCCCCGGCCTCAAGGACCACCTTCAGCACGGCCTTGCCGTCCTGCCCGGCCTTGAAGCGCAGCACCAGCTGGCGCATGCCCGGGTTGGCCGCATCGAAGTCCTGCTTCGGCGTCTCGATCTCCTCGACCGCCGCCGCCACACGGTCTCCCTCGATGCGCAGGCGCAGCTCCTGGCCTCCCTGCCTCAGCAGCACCCGCTGGCCGACGAGCTTCGCCGCCGCGGACGTTGTCATGGCCCAACGGATACACTGCCCCGGCTTCAGCCCGCGCAGCTCATCCTCCACCGCGATCTCGGCCGTTTCCACGCGCACGCGGCGCGTTGCGGCGAAGCCGGGCTCGGCCGACAGCACGGGCGTCAGGTCGATCTCCGCACCCTTCGCGTCCGCGCCCACCAGCGTCGCCAGGCCCCTGGCCAGGTGGCGCGCGCCGTCGAGTGTCAGCGTGTTGTGCGCCGTCGAGCCGAGGCGGAAGATGCCCCAACGCTGCGACTCCTGCCCCATGTCCCAGAGCTTGATTCCCCTCTGCTCGAGCGGGTTGTACTCCTGCATGCCCAGGTCGGAGGCCCAGCGCTGCCCGCGCCAGTCCAGGACGAAGCTGCCTCCGTCCATGTGCCCGTGGCTCACCCCCGCACCGCCCGCCTTCACGGCGAAATAGCGGGCCTGTGTATCCGTCCAGGAACTACGCCAGATCGCGACCGGGTTCGTGCCCCGTCCCGCAAAGAAGCGTGCCGGCTCCGCCGCCTTCTCCGCCCCGGGTCCGAAGGGCCACCAGAACACCACCAGCGGACCAAAGCGGTCGGGGCGCCCCGCCCCCTTCTTGCGCGCACCCGCCAGCAGCCTCCTCGTGTTCCAGGCCAGCCCCGGCTGGCGCAACTCGCGCGCCAGGTAACACAGGGGCTCGTTGATGCCGTCGCGCGACCCCGAGTCCGCAAAATTGAAGAACAGCCCCGTGGGCCCCGTGCACTGCGACTCGAACTCCGCGCTCCTCAGGAAGCCGGGGCTCGCCAGGATCCCCCAGTCGTCGCCCAGCGAGCTGCGCAGGGCCGCCACCAGCAGCACCTGGTACAGGGTTCCATAGCCCCAGTAGGCGGGCCCCTCGGGGTAGATCCCGTCCGGCGCGTACACCGCCAGGGGACGCTTCGCCCCCGCCCTCACATGGCCCAGCACCGCCGCCGCCAGCGCCGGCTCGTCCTCCGCCACCGCCAGGGCCGCCAGCGACATCCCGCCGCCGCACACCTGCGCCCAGTTGTTCGTGTTCAGGAAGGTGGAATGCCCCTTCTCCACGAGCCTCAGGCCCTTGTCCACCAGCGCCCGACGCAGCGTGGCCCGGTCCTCCTCCCCCAGCTTGTCAAAGAGCCAGTCATAGCCCAGCGCCATGCCCGCCGACATCTCGGCCACGTCCAGGAAATGGGAGGGGTTCCAGTCGCTGAAGGCCGCCGCGTCGAGCAGGTCGCGCCGCGCCCGATCCAGGAAGGCCGGCTCTCCCGTCACGCGGTGGGCGAAGGCGCACAGGAGCACACTGTGTATCAGTTGCCTGGATACAAAAAGCAGCCGCCTTCCCTGCATCGTGCGCTCCAGGCGCGGCCGCCCCAGCTCCTCGCGCGCGAGGGCCACCAGCGCGGCCGCGTAGGCGTCGAGCTCCGGGTCCGCCGCCCTGCGCGCACTGAGCGCCGCCCAGTCCGCCGACGTCGCGATGAGCCGTGGATGCGCGGGCAGCCGGGAGGCTTCAATCGCAACGGGCACGGGCGCCGGCCTTGGCGCGGGGGCCGGCTTGGTGCCGGCGCCGGTGCCGGCGACAGGCTCATTGGTCGCCGCGGCGGCGCACAGCCAGAGAAGCGGGACCACGAGCAGGACGCGAAAGGGGAC
>JAHFTI010000080.1 GCA_023265535.1 Opitutaceae bacterium | reverse complement strand
CGAGGCCGCGGCGCAGGTGGCCGAGGACGGTGGCCTCGCCCTTGTCGGCGTATGGAAGCACCTTGTCGTAAAAGCCGACATCGCCGGTCTCGGCGACGTAGGCGGGAATGGCGTTGAAGAACCAGAGGCAGTCGTCGGAGCTGTACTCCTCGTCGGGGGGCGGGGCCTCGTGGCCGGGCTTGTGGGAGAAGGGCTTGATGACGGGGATGGCGCCGCCGTTGGCGAGCTGGCCGGTGAGCATGAGCTCGAGGCGGCCCTTCACGCCCTCGCGGAGGAGGGGGATGGCGCCGAGCATGTCCTGCACGGTGTCGCGGAAGCCGAGGCCGTCGCGCTCGCCGTTGTACACGAGGGAGGCGCTGCGCGACCACGCGTAGGTGATGAGGGCGTTGTAGGCGTTCCAGGTGTTGACCATGGCGTCGAACTCCTTGTCGGGAGTCGAGACCTGGAGGGAGCTGAAGTGGGCGTGCCAGCTGGCCTTCAGCTTCTGGAGCTCGGCCTCGCAACGCTGCGGGTTGCCGAACTCGGCGACGGTCTTCCGGCCGTGGCTCTCGATGGTGCCGAGGCCGAGCTGCACGATGATCTCGCGGGTCTCGCCGGGCTCGAGTGTAATGTCGCTTTGGATACCGCCGACGACGTTGTCGCCCTGGGCGAGGAAGTCGCTGCACTTGCCCTTCACGACGACGTCGGGGGAGGCGTAGCCGCCGTAGGAGCCGAGGAACTTCTCGCGCACGGTCTCGACGCCGGCCACGGGCGCGCCGCTCAGGGCGATCCAGCTGCGGTTGCAGCCGGTGAGGTCCTTGCCGTCGAAGTCGTAGTTCGGGTTGCAGACGACGCCGAGGATGTTGTCCTCGCGGAAGGCGCGCGTGATGAAGAGGGAGTACTGCAGGTTGATGAGGTCCTGGGCGGTGTGCCAGAGGTTGGCGAACTCGCAGTAGGTGAAGAGGGAGATCTCGCGGCGGGCCTTGCCGGTGTTGGTCACCTTCAGGCGCCAGTACTCGAAGGTCTGGCCGAGCGGGACGAAGTAGGTGGACTCGGTGGAGATGCCCGCGTACTCGCTCTCGATGACGGTGTAGGCGGTGCCGTGGCGGCAGGTGGACTTGTACTGGTCGAGGGGCTTGGCGACGGGTTGCCAGGCGGCGGACCAGTAGTCGCCGGAGACCTTGTCACGCAGGTAGAAGGTGCGGCCGGGCATGTCCAGCGGCACGCCGTTGAAGCGCATGCGCAGGAAGCGGCCGGTGGCGCCGCTCTTGTAGAAGGAATAGCCGCCGGCGTGGTTCGTGATGATCGCGCCGTACTCGGTCGAGCCGAGGTAATTCGACCACGGACGGGGAGTGTCCGGGCGAGTGATCACATATTCGCGTGCTGCGTCGTCGAAGTGGCCGAATTTCATAAGGGACCATCACTGAAGCAAAGCAGCGGCGCGGGGCACAGCCTTCCCAATTTCTCTCGTTAGAGAAAGAGGGCAAAAAAAGAGGCGGACCTGGCGGCGCAGCTCTGTGCGCGGGCCTGTCCGCCTTGATGGAGGTGCCGGGTGGGCACGCCCCCGACGCCGTTCGCAGGGGGGGGGCGTCCCGGTCCTTACTTGGGGTCGCGAATGCGCAGGGAGACCGTGCCGGCCTCCTTGCCCTCGTGCCCGAGGCCCTTGCGTATCACGCCATCGGCGAATTCCTTGGTGGGGTCGAAGTCGATGACGAGGGTGATCTCGTTGCCCTGGGTGTCGACGTTCAGGTGCACGGTGGACTTGTCGAAGTTGAACCAGTAGCGCATCCTGTGCGTGGAGTGCATGGAGGGCTTGCCGTCCTTGATGGGCACGTACACGAACTCGCATTCGCCCTTGGCCTGCTCGTCCCTGCCGAGGATCTCGTAGATGCTCGAGAAGGAGACCAGGAAGCGGCCGACCGCGAAGAGTTCGCCCTTGGTGTCGCGGAGCGTGAAGTCGCCGACGGCCTTCCGCTCGGCGGAAAGCTGTAGTGCGATCGTGGATACCGGGTCCCTGGTCTCGGGCGGCATCTCGGCGCGCAGCAGGGGCAGGGAGGAGCAGAGCAGGCAGAGGAGGAGGGTGAGGCGTCTCATGGGAGTGGGATATCCGTTTATACGCGCGAAAGGGCGTTTTATTGGAAAGGAAAAGCCCCGATCCCTGGGTTAGCAAGGGTCGGGGCTGATTGTAATGCGTCAGGTTGGCGAATTACCGCTTACGGCTTAGTGACCGATGAAGACCGGTTCACCGCCGGAGGCGCGAGTGATGATGTCGTCTTCAGGCATGGTAGTTTTGGTGTTTGTTGCCCGCGTGAAGCTGTCCCGAGGGCGTTACTGACTATAACGGACCTAACGAAGACATTCTTATTTGAAAAAAGATCCCACGCGACTGGGGAAACTACTGATTTCCATGACAAAATGACAGGGGGTGTTCACCCTAGTACCTTGGATGTCCGGCTTCAGGAGTTATGCATTGAATTAATTGGCTTAATGCACTGCCTGCCTTCCGGCCCACAGGTCAGAGGCTTGCGAATGCGCCTCAGGAGCTGGCTCGCGTCGCCTGTGGGCTGAGCTTGCCCTGTGCCAGTCGACCTTGGCCGGTTATCTGCGTTTGGAGAATAGTGGCCGCTTACGGACAACAAAAAGGCGAGGATCCGCTTGGGATCCTCGCCGTGGGAAGGGAGGGCGTCTTCGCGCCGGGAGCCGTGGCAGGCCCCGAGGCCTGCCCGGCAGCCTTATTCCGCGGGTTCCTCGTTGCCGGTGACGACGGCGCCACCCACAACGCTGACCTTCTCGAGGACGGCCTTGGTGATCTTTTCGGCGAGCTCCGGCTTGTCGCGCAGGGTCTGCTTGGCGGCATCGCGCCCCTGGCCGATGAGTTCGCCCTGGTACGCGATCCAGGCGCCCTTCTTGTCGAGAATCTTGTGTTCGATACCGAGGTCGAGGATCGAGCCGGTGCGGGAGATGCCCTCGTCGTACATGATGTCGAACTCGCACTCGGTGAAGGGCGGGGCGACCTTGTTCTTTACGATCTTCACCTTGGTGCGGTTGCCGACGATCTTGCCCTCGGGCGTCTTGATCTGGTCCTTGCGGCGGATGTCGATACGAATGGAGGAGAAAAACTTCAGCGCGCGGCCGCCGGGGGTGGTCTCCGGGTTGCCGAACATGACGCCGATCTTCTCGCGGATCTGGTTGGTGAAAATGCAGATGCACTTGGTCTTGCTGACTACGGCCGTGAGGCGGCGCATGGCCTGGCTCATCAGGCGGGCCTGGGAGCCGACCGTGGCGTCACCCATCTGGCCGTCGAGCTCGGCCTTCGAGACGAGGGCGGCGACGGAGTCGATGATGATCACGTCGATGGCGTTGGAGCGGATGAGGGCCTCGGCGATGTTCAGGGCGTCCTCGCCGCTGTCGGGCTGCGAGACGAGCAGGTCGTCGAGCTTCACGCCGACGACGCGCGCGTACTTCGGGTCGAGGGCATGCTCGACGTCGACGAAGGCGGCCAGGCCGCCGCGGCGCTGGGCCTCTGCGATCACGCTCAAGCAGAAGGTCGTCTTACCGGAGGATTCCGGTCCGTAGATTTCCACGATACGGCCGCGGGGGAGGCCGCCGACGCCGAGGCACATGTCGATCGCCAGGGAGCCGGTCGAGACGGTCTCGACGACCATCTTGTGGGCATCGCCCAGGCGCATGATGGAGCCTTCACCGAATTGCTTGGTGATGGCGGACATCGCGAGGTCGATGTTCTTGCGGGCTGCGTCCTGGGTGGCGAGGGCCTGTGCGGCGGTCGGTTTGGTGGTGGCTGGCTTCGACATGGGAGGTCTTTTTGAGTGTCTTGTTGGAAGGGTCTCTTTTCGCCGGTTCAGCCGGCATGTGCAAGCTGTGGCGAAGAAATAAAAAAGAGTAAAGAATATTTAACTTTGGCAATTGCCCGAGCCGCAGCCGCAGGCCTTGCGCTTGTGGATGATGAGGGAATTGCCGTCGGGGTCCGAAACGATGGCCATGTGGCAGACGGGCGTCTCGAAACTTTCCTTCATGGAGACGTTGTGGGTCTTGAGCTGCTTGACTGCGGCGTCGAAGTCCTCGACCTCGAGCCCGACGCAGCCGCCGCCCGCATTCGCCTTCCAGTCCGGGGCGCCGTTGCCGATCGAGAGGGTGCCGCCGCCGATGTCGTATTCGATCCAGGCCGTGGTGGCGTCGCCAAAGATGTGCGTGGCCTTCAGCCCGAGCACCTGCTCGTAGAAGTGGCGGGCGCGGGCGAGGTCGGTGACGGGGTAGCAGGTGAAGGCGATTTCCTTGATATTCATGGGGTAGTGGCAGGTGTGGTCGGGTGTACTCCTACTAGGTGAACAGCTTTGTGTGGTTCCTGCAAGCCCAAACTCAACGGGGTGGCTTTTCTCAGTGCGAACCCGGGCTGCCTGGCTTGAAGGCCACGGCAAAGTACACGGCTGCGAGGATCAACGCAAAGCTGACCGCGTAATTCCAGCTCAGGCGTTCCTTGAGGACCAGCCATGCAAACACGATGAAGACGCCCAGGGTGATCGCCTCCTGGATGATCTTCAGCTGGTAGCCGGTGAACTGCCCGCTGAGGTAGCCGTGCCGGTTTGCCGGCACCATCAGGCAGTACTCGAGGAACGCGATGCCCCAGGAGACCAGGATCACCACCATAATGGATTTGCCGTCCAGCCACTTGAACTTGAGGTGGCCGTACCAGGCCAGGGTCATGAAGATGTTGGAGGCAACGAGCAGGAGGATCGTCTGCATGGGAAACTGCGGTGGGGGCGGGGGTGGGGTCAGGTGCGGGCGGCGTGCTTTCGTGCACGCAGGTCCGCGATCAGTTCCTGCGTTCCCTCGCGCATGGTGACTGCCGGGATGTACCCGAGGTCGCGGCGCGCCGCGGAGATGTCGAACCAGTGGTCCTTGGCCAGCTCGCTCGCCACAAAGCGTGTCATGGGCGGTTCGCCCTTCAGGGGAAGGCAACGCCAGGCCAGCTCGCAGGCTGCCCCGACCGTGCGCGCTGCGCCCAGCGAGATGCGTTTCTCGATGAGGGGTTCGCCGAGGGCGCTCAGAAGGCCGTTGATCCAGCCCCAGAGGCGCAGGGGTTCCCCGTTGGTGATGAAGTAGGGGCGTCCGCAGGCAGCTCCGCCCGCCCTGAGCGCCGTTTCCGCCAGGAGGTGGGCCTGGGCCGCATTGCGCACATGCACCATGTCGACACGGTTTTCACCCGTGCCCACGATGCGCAGCCGTCCCGCCCGGGCGCTTGCGAGCACGCGCGGGACCAGGTGCGGGTCCCCCAGGCCCCAGATGAGGTGGGGGCGCAGGGAACAGCAGCGCAGCTGCTCCGAGTTGGCCGCGAGCACCTCGCGCTCGGCCTGGGCCTTGGTCAGGGGATAGGGGCTCGGGCAGTCCCGGGTGAGGGGCAGGCTTTCGTCGGCCCCCGCCAGGTCGCGACCGTTGTACACCACGCTGGGAGTGCTGGTGTGGACGAGCTGGCGCACGCCGGCGGCGCGGCAGGCGGCGAGCAGCGCACGCGTGCCGAGCACATTGGTGCGGTAAAAGTCCTCGTGGCGGCCCCACACGCCCACCTTGGCTGCGACGTGGAAGACGGTGTCCTGCCCGCGGCAGGCTTCGTTCAGCGCAGGGCCCTCGGCCAGGGGCGCGCAGACGAAGGTCACGCCGCGCTCCTGCAGGTCCGGGGCGGGGTGGCGTGCGAGCACGGTCACGCGGCGTCCCTGGGCAAGGAGCTGCTCCACGATATGGCGGCCGAGGAATCCGGTGCCGCCGGTGACAAGGGCTGGCGATCTGCTGTCCACGGCAGACACGGAACAGAGGTGCGGCGCGGGTGCGAGCCTGTAGTGGGGGCGATGCAGGCAGGCGCCCTCCCGTCACCCGGTCCGGGTCCCCGCCTGCGAGGGGGCCCCGGCGTTCTCCCAGACCCTGCCCTTCGTGGCGGCCCAGCGTGCCAGGGTCAGGCGATGGATCTTCGCGTTGTGCCGCACGTCCACGGGGAAACGCGGGTGAAAGAAAAAGCGCGTGAGGGAGGCGGTGTGGGGCTGCGCCGCCGCCAGGGCGCGCAACTCCCCCGCCCAGGCCCGCGCCTCCGCATCGTTGGCAGGCGCGCCCTCGACGACCAGGGCGGGCACCTGGTTTCCCGGCGCGCCCAGCCCCACGAGGGCGCAGCGCCGCACGCGCGGATGCTGCCTGAAGACACGTTCGCAGGGTTCGGTGGGCAGGTCGCCCGCGGCGGTGCGCACGCGCTCGGCCTTGCGGCCGCAGAACCAGAGCATGCCCTGCTCATCCAGGAAGCCGGTGTCGCCCATGCGGTGCCAGATTTCCCCGGCCTTATCCCCGGCGACCTTCGCGGCGGCGGTGGCCTCGGGCAGGGCGTCGTACTGGCGTGTCACGTTGGGGCCGCCCACCAGGATCTCGCCGAGCTGGCCGGGCGGCAGGGCGGGGGCGTCCGCCACGCTGGCGACCGGGCCGTCGACGACCGGAATGATGCGCACGGAGACGCCGGGCACCACGCGCCCGACCGGCGCGCCCCGCAGGGTGTTGAAGTCCACCTGCCCCGAGTCGATCGAGCTCACCGGCAGCGCCTCGGTGGCGCCGTAGGGGCTGTGCAGCCTGCCGCCGACGAGGAACCTCGTGGAGGCCTGCCACAGCGCCGCCGGCACGGGGGCCCCGGCGCAGAGCACGCGGCGCAGGGTGGGGAGTGTAATGTTATTCTGGATACAATAGTCGCCGACCCTGCCCCAGAGGGTGGGGGAGCCGAAGGAGTTGGTGACGCCCTCCTGCCTGATCGCGCGCACGATGCGCGCGGGGTCGAGCTCCGCGGGGCGGCGCGGGTTGAGCTCGGGCACCACCGTCGTCATGCCGAGCGCCGGGTTGAAGAGCGCGAAAACGGGCAGCATGGGCAGGTCGGTCTCTCCGGGGCGTATGTCGTAGGTCTCGCGCACGAGCCTGACCTGCGCCTCGAACATGCCCTGCTCGTAGCACACCCCCTTGGGGGCCCCCGTGGAGCCGCTGGTGAAGAGGATTGCGGCAGGGTCGCCCGCCTGCGTGTCGGCAATGCGCAGGGGCTGGCGTTGGTCCCCCGCCCGGCCCAGGCGCGCATCGAGGCGCGCGCTGGCCGCCACGCGCACCTGCAGGCCCGCGAAGGAGCCGAGGGCCACGCGGCTGATGAGACGCGCCAGCGGGATGCCCACGAGGGCCCGCGGCCGCGAGCGGCGCACGCAGGCCAGGAAGGCGCGCAGGCCCATGCCGGGATCGATCACGATGGGGACCGCCCCCGTGGCGAAGAGGGCGAAGACCGCCGCGATCAGGGGCAGGCCGGGACGCACCATCACAAGGGTGCGGTCGCCGCGCCGAACGCCGGCCGCCTCGAGGCGCCGCTGCCAGAGGGCCGCCTCGGTCTCCAGCTCCGCGAAGCTCAGGCAGAGGTAGTCGATGTCCCCCGCCCGCGTCGTCCCGCGCGGCACCTTGATGGCGGCGCGGTCGGGCTGCAGGGCCGCCATGGCGGGGAGGTGTCGGGCGATGTTGCTGGCTTCGGACATGGGTGCTTCGGGCCTTCAATAGCCTTGGGGGCGGGCTTTAACAAGAATGCTCCGCGTTCATATCGCAGTTTCCCCCCACTTGGCCCGGATTGTGCTTATTCATGGTTTTCATCCCAACGGACAATTCCATGCAATCCCTACTCGACAGCAGGCAGCTGCTCGCCTTCGCCACTCTTGTCCGGGTGGGCAGTTTCACGCTCGCAGCCAAGGAACTCGGGCTCACCCAGAGCGCCATCAGCCACGCCATGAAGGCCCTCGAGGAGGAGGTCGGCTGCCGTCTCTGCGACCGGGCGGGCCGCCGCGTCGTCCTCACCCAGGCGGGTGAACAGTTCCTGCGTCACGCCGAGAAGATCCTGGCCGAGATGAGCGCCGCCCGCGCGGGCATCGACACGCTCAACCACTGGGGGCACCTGCGCCTGCGCATCGGCGCCAGCACGACCGCCTGCCAGTACATCCTTCCTTCCGTTCTCAGCGACTTCAAGCAGCGCTATCCGCGCTGCGCCCTCACCATCGAGCCGGGCGACCACTCGCGCCAGCTCGAGCTGCTCGGCCAGGGGCAGATCGATCTTGCCCTCATGATCGAGCCCGTCGGCCAGAGGGACTACAACTTCGTTCCCCTCTTCGACGATGAGCTGCTCTTCGTCGTCAGCCCCGGCCATTCCTGGGCGCGCCTCGGCCATGTGCCGCGCGAGAGCATCGCCTCGGAGACGCTGATCCTCTACACGAAGACCAGCCACACCTTCCGCCTCATCCAGGACTATTTCTCCGCCAGCGGCGTTTCGCTCGGCCACTTCATCGAGCTGGGCAACATGGAGGCCATCAAGGAGCTCGTGAAGCTCGGCGTGGGCGCGGGCATTGTCGCCCCCTGGGTGGCGCGTTCCGAATTGCAGTCCGGCGTGCTCAGCTCCTTTCCCCTGGGCAGTCGCCCGCTACGCCGCCGCTGGGGCGTGGTGTACGAGCGCCAGCGCCGCCTTTCACTTTCCGAGGAAACCTTCGTGTCCCTGTGCCGCAGCCATGCGCGCGAACTGGGCCTGGAGGCTCACGACGCGCGGTCGGACAAGCTCACCGAGGCCGCACACTGATCAGCGGATCGGCGGACCACCGGAGCAACCGACCGGCAGATCAACCGGGCAGCTTGGGCAGCCAGCGACGCAGCATCTGCTCCATCTGTTTCAGGTCGACGGGCTTGGGCAGGAAGTCACTCATGCCCGCCGCCAGGCACTTCTCCCGCTCGCCTTCCAGGGCATTGGCGGTCATGGCGATCACCGGCAGGCTGCCATAGTTGCCGCCAAGCCTGCGCAGTCGGCGCACGGCCTCGTAACCATCCAGCTGTGGCATGTGGCAGTCCATGAAGACCAGGTCGTATTCCGCCGCAGTGATGGCCGCCAGGCCCTCCTCGCCGTTGTTGGCCGTGGTCACCGTGCAGCCGAAGCGTTCCATCATGCGCCTGGCCAGCATGCGGTTGTCGGGATTGTCCTCGACCACCAGCACGCGCACCGAATGGTGGTCGGCGAGGTTCATGCTGGTGCTTGCGGGGCGCACCATGGCCGGCTTTGCCTCGGACTGCAGGTTCCAGAGACGCTGGAGTGCGCGCCTCAGGGACCGCCGCTTGACCGGCTTGTAGAGGGTTTCCTGGAAAAGGGCACCCTGCTCGTTGCCGCTTTCCGGTGTCCTGAGGCCCGTCTGAAGCAGTATCAGCGGGAGTTGGCCGAAGGCGGGGGTGGCCCGCAGGGCGTTTGCCAGGAAAAGACCGCCTCCGTCCGGCAGCGTCGAGTCGATGAGACAGAGCTCGATCGGCTTGCGCGCGCGGTGGGCCTCGATCATCTGGTCCATGGCAAGTGCCGCGTCCGACGACTCCAGCACCTCTGCGCCCCATTGGCGCAGCAGCAGGCTGAGCGCGCCGCGTGCGGTGTCGTTGTCGTCGACCACCATGACGCGCTTGCCCTTGACGGCGGGAGGGGCGGAGGCCTCGTCACCCGGGCCCGGGACTTCCTCGGATTCGAGGGTGAACCAGAAGGAGGAGCCCACGCCGGGTTCGCTGTCGAGCCCGAGTTCGCCTCCCATCATGCCCACCAGCTGCCGCGAAATGGCAAGGCCCAGGCCGGTGCCGCCCAGGCGCCGTGCCACCCCGGCGTCGATCTGGTTGAAGGGGCGGAAAAGGGCCGCCTGGTCCTCCTTTGAAATGCCGATGCCGCTGTCCTGCACCTCCACGCGCAGTCCTGAACGCCCGCCTTCGGTGTGCTTGCGCGACACGATCACGAAGACCTCGCCGCGGTCCGTGAACTTCACCGCGTTGTTGATGAGGTTGATCAGGATCTGCCGCACGCGCGAGGCATCCCCCAGCATGGTCTGCGGCGTCTGCTCGTCGTGAAAGTAAATGAGCTCCAAACCCTTTGCCTGGGCGGCCGGGGCGAGGAGTTCCAGCACGTCCTCGACCGCGTCGAGCACGTTGAAGGGGGCGGGGTGGAGCTTGAGCTTGCCTGCCTCGATCTTGGAGAAGTCGAGGATGTCATTGATGACCGTGATCAGGGCCTGGCCCGACTTGCGCACGCTTTCGGCGCAAGAGCGCTGCTCCTCGGTGAGCTCCGTCTCCAGCAGGAGGCTGGTCATTCCTATCACACCGTTCATGGGTGTGCGGATCTCGTGGCTCATGTTGGCGAGGAAGAGGCTCTTCGCCTGGGTGGCGTTCTCCGCCTCCTCCTTGGCCTGCTGGAATTCCCTGGTGCGTGCGAGCACACGCTGCTCGAGCTCCAGGTTGCTGCGCCTGAGACGTGAGGTTCTCCATTGGATGAGCCAGAGCGTGAGGGCGACCGCCGTGAGGACGACGAGCAGGCGCACCCAGAGCAGCTGGTGGAAGGCGGGTTTCTGCTCCAGTTCCAGGGAGGCGCCCTGCATGTTCCAGACGCCGTCGTCATTGCAGGCAATCACCCTGAAGGTGTAGCGGCCAGGCGGCAGGTTGGAATAGTTGACCGAACGCTGGGTCGTGGGTTCGCCAAAGTCGCTGTCAGCGCCCTCGAGCATGGTGCGGAAGAGAACCCGGTTGGGGTTCACGAAGCTCAGGGCGGTGTAGTTGATCACCACGCGGTGGCCACCCGCCGGGAGCACGAGTGAGGCGACGGTGGAGGCGGTCTTGTCGTCAACGCTGACCCCCTCGATGAGGACGGGGGGAGGCGTGGGGTTGACGGGCATCAGGTCGGGGATGACCTTGATCAGGCCGCGCTTGGTGCCGAACCAGAGTTTCCCGTCAGGGGTGCGGGTGGCGCTGGGCCAGTTGCCCATGCCGACCAGGGCCGGCTCGATTCCGTCGCCCCTTCCCGCCAGGCGCAGCACCGTCTCTCCGCCCCTGCCTTCGGCGACCTGCACCAGGCCGGCCTTGGGCGCCCACATGATGCCTGCGGGAGTGCCAAGCCAGAGGTTGCCCCGGTGGTCCTCGAGGATGGCGGAAACCTGGGCATAGACCGGATCGCTGAGGGCGGGCGGGTTGAGCCAGGCCCCCTTCCTGCGCAGGACGAGACCGTGGCCCTTGGTGCCCAGCCAGAGATCCCCGTTTGCGTCGGCGTGAATGGCCCGCAGTTCGCCCAGGGGAAGGCCCTTCTCGGGGCCGTGGCGGGTGTAGAGGCCGTTCCGGTATTCGATCAAGCCCCCCTGAAGGCGGAGGCCGATGTACACCGTGCCGTCGGAGCCCTGCGCGAAGCACATGGCAATGGGCTGCCTGAGGCCTGCCAGGTCCGGGTCGAGAGAGGAGATCTGTTCCCTGAGCGACTCGAAGCGTCCCGCATGCCAGCGGGTGATCCCGTGGCTTTCGCTGCCGATCCAAAGGTCCCCGCCCGCATCCTCGAAGAGGGC
>JAHFTI010000569.1 GCA_023265535.1 Opitutaceae bacterium | reverse complement strand
GGGAGGTGCGCTGACCGACGGGGCCGGCTTGGCCATGGGAGGCAGGCTCGGCGGGGCCGAGGGACGACCCGGAATCACCAGGGCGGGAGGCGCCTTGGTCACGGGTGCCGGAGCGGGGGCCGGGGAATGGGCCGCGGGAGCGGCAGGCGCTGAAGGTGCATGGACGATCGCAGGCGCGACCGGTGCCACAGGGGCGGGAGCCGGAGCGTGAGCGGCCGGAGCGGCAGCCTCCTCATGGGCGGGATGGCTGGCCTCGGCGCGGGCCTGGGCCTCGTGTTCGGCGCGAACCTTGCGGTCGTGCTCGACCTCAACCATGGACTTCACCGTGGGAATCTTGCGCGGGGCCTCCTCGACATGGACTTCGGGTGCGGCTGCGACCGGCTCTTCCTTGTGCTCCTCAGCGGCGGGGGCGTGACCCTTGAACTCCTCCACGAGGGCCTCGGCCGAGATATTGTCGATCGTGCTGGAGACGCTCTTGACGTCGTATTTGCGCTCCTTGAGCAGGGCCAACAATATCTTGTTGTCCATGCCGATCTTTTTGGCGAGTTCGTGGATGCGGATGCTCATTCTATACCTGTCTGTACTGCGGGGAAATTAATGTGGAACGCTCGGTGTGCGGGCGGGTGCTTAGTGCGGACTGACGCGGGTGACGATATGCTCGACTTCCTCCGGCGAGAAGCCGGCGCTGGCGAGGTCGTCCGCCTCGACGCCCTCGAAGGCGGCGGGCGAGTTGATGCCCATGTCCACCAGGCGTGCGGCGATCGCGGGATCGAACTCGAAGGCACGGATCAGGGTGGTGATGGCGGAGCCGCGCGGATCGCTGCCGGCGGCGTGGAATTCCTCGATGTCGAGGCGCCAGCCGATGAGGCGGGAGGTGAGGCGGGCGTTCTGGCCCTTGCGGCCGATGGCCACGGCGAGATCGTCGGCCACGACCTTGATCTGGATGCGGCGGTTCTTCTCGTCGATCGTGATGTCGCGGGGGGCGGCGGGCTTGAGGGCCTCGATGACCATCTCGCGCGGATCGGCGTAGTACTTGATGATGTCGATCTTCTCGCCGCTGAGTTCGCGGACGATGGTCTTCACGCGGGCACCACGGGCACCGACGCAGGCGCCGACCGGATCGACCTTCGGGTCGTTCGAGGTGACGGCGATCTTGGTGCGGTAGCCGGGTTCACGGGCGAAGGCGTCGATCTTGACCGTGCCGTCGGCGATCTCGGTGACTTCGAGCTCGAAGAGGCGGCGGACAAACTTGGGGCTGCCACGGCTGAGGATGATCTCAGGGCCGCGGGGCGTGGTGTCGATCGCGAGGAGGAGGCAGCGGATGCGGTCGCCAGGCTGGTATTCCTCGCCAGGGACCTGCTCCTTGCTGGGCAGCATGGCCTCGGCCTTGCCGAGATCGATGAAGATGTCGCCCCGCTCGCGGCGGCGGACGGTGCCGGTCACGATGTTGCCGACCATGTCCTTGAAGTCGTCGAAGATACGGTCCTTCTCGAACTGGCGGATGCGTTGCATCACGGCTTGGCGGGCGGTTTGGGCGGCAATGCGGCCCAGCATCGAGGGATCCACTTCCTTCTCAATGAATTCGCCGATCAGGGCGCCCTCGCGGAGGCTCTGGGCCTTCTCGACGTGGATCTCCGTCTTCGGATTGCTGACGGAATCGACGACTTTGAGCAATGCGAAGGCCTTGAGGATGCCGTTCTTCGGGTTGATCTCGATCTTGAGTTCCTGGCCTGCGTTGACGCCCTTCTGGGCGGCCGTCTTCAAAGCAGTAGCAATCGTGGTGATCATGTCAGCACGACTGATGCCCTTTTCTTTCTCCATGTACTCCAAGACGGATAGGATTTCGTTGCTCATATGTTGGTGTTGCGGGACAAAAAAAAGCGGGCGACGAGGCCCACTTTCTTCTGAGAAGTGAGATTTTGGATCGCGCAACGTATCGACCCGCTCTCGGCATTGTCAAGCCCCGCACTCCAATGAGGGAAATCCATCAGGCTGCGCCCAGCCTGCGGCGCTCCAAACCCCAGCCGATAAAGCCTTGGTGCGCCCCGTTGCAATTGACCTGCACCTTCTCCAAGCCCGCAAAAACGCGGCGCAGGCCCGAGGAGGCCCCGTCCGACAGGTCGCCCGGACACCAGGTCATCCAATGTCCATGCAATTTATTCTCATTAAACGCAGCCGAGGCGGCGAGCAGCGGTAGGAAGACATCGCAGACCAAGGTGTCGAAACGCGGACCGGGAAGAATTCCCCCACACAAAGCCTCCATCCACTGTTCACGCAGGCGCCCGAAACCATGGTTGCGGCCGCCCGCCGGCCAACGCAGGCACGACGGCAGGCCCTCCGAAGGGCAGTGTGACCCGGCGCCCGGCGAGGCGTGAGGGGGGCCGCCCGGAGACAAGGGCCCGGGCCTGTGACTTGCCGACCTGCCCCCGGTTTCCCCGCCCTCCGCCGCCCTGCCCCCCTGCCCGGGGGCGAAAGGCCCGGGGACAGCCCCGCCAGACTCGCTGCACAGGTCCCTGCCCAGGCCGAGCAGCACGCGGGGCCAGTCCGGAACCCGGGCCACCCAGCTGGAATACTGCTCGAGCCTCCTGAGCGGATGGTTCGCCGGTCGGCCGCCCCGGTGCCAGAGGCTGGCAAAGTCGCGATACAGGGCCAGCGGCTCGACGCAGCGCCCCACCCAGTCGGTGAGCGGGTGCCGCTCGGCCACCAGCGTCATCGGCACGCGGTTGCGGCTGTAGCCGAGCGCGGCGAGGGCGGCGCGGTGGCAGGCCCCCTCCCAGCCGAAGTCCACCAGGGCCTCCGCCGCACGCGTGCGCTTGGCCTCCCAGCGGGTGCGCGCATGCGTATCCAATATCTCGATACAGTCTGCCGGCGCGAGCGCCAGCAGCGCCGCGCAGTCCCCGCCCGCGGGGCGGCCCGCCAGCTCCTCGGCCGCCTCGTCGAGCGCATGCTCCTCGAGGTCGAAGGGCAGCAGCGGCAGCAGCGCGAGCACGTCGGGCACGAACTCGGTCGCGCGCTTGGCCTTCTTTTCCAGATACCCCGCCAGCGCGTTCTTATAAGCGGCGTCCGTCAGGCTCCAAAGATTCTGGCGCAGCACGTCGC
>JAHFTI010000079.1 GCA_023265535.1 Opitutaceae bacterium | reverse complement strand
GCGACCTCGGGGGTCTCCTTCATGACGCGGTCCTGCCAGGCCATGATGCGCTTGATCTCGGTGAGCGAGGTGGAGGGCACCAGCACGGGCATGAAGAGCAGGCTGCCTTCCTCGAGGGCGGGCATGAACTCGCTGCCGAAGCCCGTCGTGAGGTGGCGCAGCAGCGGATTCCCGGGGAGGCGTTCCCCTGCGAGGGTGTCGGGGCGCAGCGACTGTGGCAGGCCGAAGGCGAGCAGCAGGCAGAAACAGAGCAGCAGGCCGGCCAGTGCCACCACGGTGCGGCGCCAGTGGAGTGCCCAGTCCAGGACCGGGTCATAGAGTGCCAGCAGGCCGCGCATGACCCAGTTGCGGTCCTCGCGGTGGAAGGGGCCGCGCACGAGCAGGCTGCAGAGCACCGGCACGAGCGTGACGGCGAAGAGGGTGGCGCCCACCATGGCGAAGGTCTTGGTCCACGCCAGCGGGTGGAAGAGCCTGCCCTCCTGGCCCCCGAGCACGAAGATCGGGATGAAGGCCAGGATGATGATGCCCATGGCAAAGAAGATGGGGCGACCCACCTGGTGCGAGGCCTTGAGCGTGGTCTGCCAGGTCTCGCGCGGCAGCAGCGGGCGGCCGAGGCGTTCCTCCTCGCGCTCGCAGTGGCGGATGACGTTCTCGGTGGTCACGATGCCCGCGTCCACCAGCACGCCGATGGCAATGGCGATGCCGGTGAGGGACATGATGTGGGAGTTGATCCCGAATTCCTTCATGAGGATGAAGGAGACGAGGATCGAGGCGGGCAGCGGGAGGGTGACGATGAGGATGCTGCGGAAGTGGAATAGGAAGATCACGTGCATGAGCGTGACCAGGATCACCGATTCCCAGAGGGTGTGCTTCAGCGTGTCGATGGCGCGCCCGATCAGGTCGCTGCGATCGTAGAAGGAGACGATCGAAACGCCCTTGGGCAGGCCGGGGCTGATCTGGGCGATGCGGGCCTTCACGTCCTGGATGACCTGCCAGGCGTTGCCGCCATGGCGCATGACGACGGTGCCGCCGACCACCTCGTGGCCATCGACGTCGAGCACGCCGCGGCGGTAGTCGCCGCCCACGCGGATCTCGGCGAGATCGCGCAGGTACACCGGCGTGCCGTTGCGGTTCATGATGGAAATGGCGCCGATGTCCTCGATGCCCTTCACGAGGGCGCGACCGCGCACCACGAACTCCTGGCCGTTTTCCTCGAGAGTGCGGCCGCCGACATTGAGGTTGTTGCGGTCCACCGCCTCCATGATCTCGGAGAGCGGGATGCCGAGCGCCTTCTGGCGCGCGCTGGAGACCTCGATCTGGTACTGGCGCACGAAACCGCCGATGCCGGCGACCTCGGACACGCCCGGCACGGCGCCGAGTTGGTAGCGGATGAAGGTGTCCTGCAGGGTGCGCAGGCTGCCCAGGTCCTGGGTGCCGGACTCATCGCGCAGGTAATACTGGTACACCCAGCCAAGGCCGGTCGCGTCGGGGCCCAGGCGCGGCACGACGCCCGAGGGCAGGGTGGCGCCCAGGGAGCTCAGGCGTTCAAGCACGCGGGTGCGGGCGAAGTAGTTGTCCAGCTTGTCCTCGAAGATGATCGTGATGATCGAGAAACCGAACATGGAGGTGGCGCGCACGGTGCGCACGCCGGCGAGTCCCTGCAGGCTGACGGAGAGCGGGTAGGTGACCTGGTCCTCGACCTCCTGCGGGCTGCGGCCCTCCCAGTCGGCGTAGACGATGACCTGGTTTTCACTGAGGTCGGGGATGGCGTCGATGGGGACCTGACGCAGGGAGAACCAGCCCCAGGCCAGCAGCATGAGGGTGCCGCAGAGGACGAGGAAGCGGTTGTTGAGCGACCAGCGTATGAGTGCGTTGATCATGGCTTATTCCAGCTCCTCCCCGCAGCTGAACATCTCGGAGCCAAAGAAGGGATTGCCGATGGTGGTGTCGGCCTGGAGCCAGCGACCTGTTCCCAGGACGGGACTCATCGAGCACTCGAAGACGTGCAGGCCCAGGTGGGCCGCGTGGGGACGCACCTGGTCGGCCAGGGCGGTGCTCCAGGGTTCGAAGGCCTTGCGTGCGGCCTTGAGGTCCGCAGCGGTGTTGCCGAGGGCGGGCAGGCCTGGAAGGCCGGCGCTCGAGGAGTTGAGTCCGGGCAGCAGGGCGCGATAGGCGTCCACGTTGTCGGCTGCGAGTGCCGCGGAGGCCTGCGCCGCCAGTTTGCCCACCGCGGCGAGGCGTTCCATGGAGGGCTTCGCCGCGGCGTGGGAGCCGCCTGCGGAAGCTTGCACGGGCGTGGCGACGGCCTGAGTTGGCTGCCCGGCGTGCGTGTGCGGGACTGCCTCGTCGCCAGCGTGGGCCGCAGCCGGTGTGTCAGCCTTGCCTGCGTCTGCCTTGCCCGCGCTGCCCTGCGCCGCGTAGGAGAGCTGTGCCTGGGAATCGATGAGCAGTGCGCCATTCACGACCACCTTGTCGCCGGCCTTCAGGCCGGAGAGCACCTCGGCGTGCTGGTCGCCAAGGCGGCCGAGCGTGAGCTTGCGGGCCTCGTAGGCGCCGGCTGCGCGCTCGACATAGACCAGCGGGCCGCGGCCTGAGTCCAGGATGGCGCTGCGCTGAACGGCGAGCACCTCGGGGGCGTCGAGGGCGAGCCTGCCCTCCGCAAAGACGCCATGGGGCAGCTCGCGGCGCGCCGCCGGGCCGTCCCCGACGAGCGGATTGGGGATCTCGACGCGAACGCGCGTGGAGCGGCTCATCGGGTCAAAGTTGGGGTCGATGAAGGCGATGCGCGCCTTCAGTATCCGCCCGGGCATGACACGGGTGGTGACCTCCAGCTCCTGTCCGACGCGCAGCCAGGGGAGGTCCTGTTCGTACGCGTCGAAGAGGAACCACATGGTCGAGAAGTCGGCGATCACCAGCAGCCTGGCCCCCGCCTCCACCTGCTCGCCCTCGGAGACCTCGCGGCTGAGCACGGTGCCTCCCATGGGGGAGCGCATGACGAACACCTGTGCGGGTTCGCCGCCCGCGGCGAGCCGGTCCAGCTCCGCCTCTCCCAGGCCGAGGCGCGCCAGCCTGGCGCGGGCCGGTGCCACTGCGCTTGCGGTGAGCGCACCGCCGCGCACGATCTCGACGAATTCGCGCTGCTGCGAGATCAGCTCCGGGCTGTAGAGCTCGGCGAGGGGCTGGCCTTCGCGGACCTCGGCCCCGGCAAAATTGACCAGCAGCTTCTCCAGGCGGCCGGGCACGCGGGCGGTGATGGTGCGGTGGCGGGTCTCATCGTCGTCGATCATGCCCGACACCTGCAGGCTGCGCTGGAGCGGGAGGCGGGACGCCGGCTCGGTGCGCACTCCCACCACCGTGATGCTGGAGCTGTCCAACGTGACCAGTCCCGAGGCTGCGTCGAAGCCGCGGTCGCCCTCGCGGACGGGAGCGAGCTCCATGCCGCAGATGGTGCATTTGCCCGGATTGGGCGACTTGATCCACGGATGCATGGGACTCTGGTAGTAGAGGACCCTGCGTTCGCCGGAGCCGCCGGCGGTTTCCCTGGCGGCGGGTTGCATGGTGCCGCGCAGCAACCAGCCTGCGAGGGCGGAGAGGGTGACCAGGCCGAGCACAAGGATCAGGTGGCGTGTTTTCATCGTGGAAAGGCAGTCGGGGAAGGTTGCGGCGGGGAGGGGGCGTGGTTCAGGGGGCGTGCACGGTGCCCGCGGGTGCCGCGGGCCTGCCGAGGAGCGCGCGCAGGCGCGCGGCGGTGACCGCCTCGGAGACTCGGGCGAGGGTGAGGGCGTTGCGTGTCTCGCTGAGGGAGCGGCGCGCCTCCAGCAGCTCCATCACGCCCCCGCGGCCGGAGTCGATGCCGGTGAGCGAGGCGGAGAGCAGCCTCTCGGCGAGCGGGAGGCGTTCCGTAAGGAGAAACTGGATACGGAGGCGCGCAGTCGCGAGCTCGTGCAGCGTGCCGCGCAGCTCGGCCGCGGTGCGGGTGCGCAGGACGCCCGCCTCGGCCTCGGCGGCCCGCTGCAGGGCCCCTGCCTCGCGCACGGCGGCGCGGTAGCGTCCCCGGTTGAACCAGGGCAGGCTCACGGCGATGCCCGTGTCGTAGTCCTCGACCAGGCGGGTGCCGCCGTTCATGTGGCGGGCCTTGAGCATGAGCTCGGGGTCCGGAAGCCAGGCCCTCGAAAGTTTCGCACCCTGCTCGGCCGCCGTGATTCGCGCCTCGGCGGCGCGCAGGGACGGGCGCGCAGAGAGGGCCTCGGCGATCAGCTCGCCGGCGCGGTCCGCCTGCAGGTCTCCTGCCTGCGGGTCGCCCTCGCCCGCAGTGGCGAGCTGCAGCTCCGGGATGGGCTCGTCGAGCGGACGCTGGCGCAGGCTGTTCAGCTCGGTGGCTGCGCGGGCGATCTCGAGGTCCATCCCAAGGAGCTCCTCGCGGAGGCGAAGCCGTTCCTGCTCGATCAGCAGCACGCCCGTGGCGGGCACGCCGCCCTCGGCGAGGCGTGCGCGCGCCGCATCCGCCGCGCGCCTGAGCAGGGGCTCGATCTCCAGGAGGACGCGGCGCTGCTCGCGTGCGGCGTGCAACTCATGGAAGGCCTTCACGAGGTCCACGTAGAGTTCGAAGGAGGCGCCCTGCTCCTCGGCCGCGACCATGCCCGCCTCCGCCCGGGCGAGCTCGGTGCGCAGGCGCCGCTGGCTGGTCAGGGGGATCTTCTGGGAAAGGCTGAGTTCCACCTCGCTGTACTTGACCGGGTTGCGGGTGCCTCTGCGCATGAGCTCCAAGCCTGCCACGGGATCCTCCCAGGCGCTGGCCTGCGTGATGCGCTCACGGGCGGCCTCGGTGCCCGCCGCAGCAGACCTGAGCGAGGGATGGGACTGGCGAGCCTCCTCCCAGGCCTGGCGCAGGCTTAGGGGGGGCTGGGGGGAGTGTTCGGAGGCCATGAGGCCCTTGGGGGCTCCGAGGAGCAGCAAGGTGACGAGCAGGGCTTTGCAGCGGTTCTCGTGCAGTCTGATGGGGGAAGATCCCGAAAGTCGCCGGGAGAAGAGGGAGCGTAGGCGCACGAGGAGTGTACCCCTCGTGCGAGGCTTTCCCCCCTGAAAACATTTGTGGGGGATTTCGGCCTTCCATGGACTACTGCCCTTGCAGGTCCCCAATCCGGCCTGCTTCTCCGCACCGCTATCACACTCCATACCAAACCTGTTGCTCCGAGCGACCAAGTCCCCATAACCCTTGGAAGCGAAGACACGACCCCTTCAATGAACCATCAGGACCCACTCAGCAAGGAGCTCGCGCTCTGGCGCATCGAGCCCCCGCGGGACCCCGCATTCCGTCCCGCCGTCTGGTCGCGTGTCAGGGCCCGCGGCTTCGAGACCGGCCTGCTTCAGTACATCAGGCAGCATGTCATGCTCTCCGCCTGTGCCCTGGCCTTTTCCCTTTCCGTGGGCCTGTATGCGGGGCACCTGGGTGCGTCCGCGCGCAGTGAGCGCGACCGGCTGGTCCTGGCCGACACCTACCTGGCCTCCATCGATTCCATGCTCATCGTTGACAAGGCAAACTGATGAAGAACCTGCTCCGCCTGCTGTCGCTCATCGCCGTGCTCGGCCTGGTCGCCGCAGGGGTGAGCTATTACACGTGCTGTGACGAGAACCTGCATGCGGCGGCCCAGCGCAGGGATGCGCACAGCTGGCTCTGTTCGGAATTCAAGCTGAGCGATGCCCAGGTGGCGCGCATCGAGGCCATGCACGAGGCTTACCGGCAGGAGTGCCAGGTGCATTGCGAGGCGATCATGGAGGCCACGGAGGCCCTTGGGAACCTGGAGAAGTCGGGCAAGGCCACCGCACAGGAATTGGCGGCAGCCAAGGCGCTTGTGGAAAGCCGCACGCTGACCTGCCGCAACGCGATTCGCGTTCACCTGGCGAAGGTGGCGGCGCTGATGCCACCCGAGGAGGGGAAACGGTACCTGGAACTGCTCATGCCTCGTGTGGAGGCCTACCAGCACAAGGGGGCTCCGAACCTGGGCATGGAACCGTGAGCAGCCCCGTGGAAGACAGGATATCGGACGAGGTGCTCATGGGGCGTGTCTGCACGCTGGAGGACGAGGCTGCCTTTGCGGAACTCATGCAACGGTGGGAGCAGCCCATCAAGCGTTACCTCGCGCGCATGGTGCTCAATTCCGGTGATGCCGAGGACCTGGCGCAGGAGAGTTTCGTGAGGCTGTACCAGCAGCGCGCCCGTTTCGAGCAGGGCCAGCCCTTTGCGCCCTGGCTTTACGCCATCGCCACCAACCTGGCGCGGAACCGCCTGCGCTGGTGGAAGCGACGCCCCTCGGTCGACTTGGATTCCTGGACGCGCAATCCCAGCGCAGCACAGATCGAGCCCGTGCCGGGGGCGGCTGAGCTGCTCGAGAGGACGGAACGCGCGAGGCAGGTGCGGCTTGTCGTGGCGGAGCTTCCCGTCGGCCTGCGCGAGGTGGTGGTCCTCTGCGAGTTTGAGGAGCTGGGGCAGGCGGAGGCGGCGCGGGTGCTGGGCACGACCCAGAAGGCGGTGGAGCACCGTCTCTCACGAGCGAGGGACCGACTCAGGACGCGGCTGGCGGCCCTGGCTCAGGGCGAGCGGCGATAGATATCCCCGTAGAGCGAGACCTGGTTCATGTTGGTGACCTCGATCTGGCCGCGCGGCTTGAGGGAGAGGAAGAGTTTGCCATCCCGTTTGCCGAGGCTGTAGCTGCAGGGGGTGATGAGGCGGGCGCGGGTCTTTGAGCCCAGCACGACCAGGTCCGCGGTGCCGTCGGGCTTGATCACGATGGCACGGTCGCCGGGCAGGTTTCCCGTGGAATAGGTGCCCGTCATGGTGTCTCGCAGGCGCTGCACTTCCACGGGCTCGGTGACCAGCGTGAGGGGCGGTGCGCGGTGCACGTCATCGATGTAGAAGGCGGCGTAGAGGGTGTAGCCATTGAGCAGCAGGCCGGTGATCAGCATGCAGATCGCAATGCCCTGGTTGAAGCGCACGCTGCGCCTCTTGGTCAGGTGCAGCTCGCGGTTGTCGCCCTCGGGGGCTGGACGCTCGAACTTGGGCGAGATCTGCTGGATGAGAGCGGGCGGTTCCAGCTCGCAGCTGCCCAGCTCGGGGCGGGCGATGTCGTAGAGGTGCAGTTTCCCCGAACTGGCGCGGACGGTGTAGCGGCCGGTGGGGGTGACGACGGTGATGAAGGGCTGGGCGTCGTGGAGTTCGACCGGATCGATGTGCCGCAGGAACTCCAGCAGGGAGTGCATCTCCTCCGCGTTGATTTCACCGAGCTCCCGCTGACCGAACTCGGTCGAGGCATGCTCCAGGTCCTCCGAGAGATTGTAGAGGGTGGTCCTATACATGGTCAGGGCTCGATGATGTAGAGCGGTTCCAGGCCAAAGCCCAGGCGGAACAGGCCGGTGGAGAGGTTGCCGTCATCGAAGCGGCGGTCGATGTCCTCCAGTTGGATTCGGTCGGAAGTCACCAGGTTCGGATCGACGCTGCTGATGGTGATGGCCGCGCGCACGCGGACCCCGCCCTGCATGGTCTGGGGTTCCCAGTTGTAGAGGCCGCCGATGGCGCTGGGCTTGGTCCAGGCGCTGGAGCGAAGAAACTGTTCCATGCCCAAGGGATAATCGCCGGGGGCGCTGTCCTCGGGCCAGTCACCCTTTTCCTGCATGTAGTGCAGGAATGCTCCGGAAAAGACCCTCAGGTCGTTGATGACGGCGTCGCTCCTGGCGGCCACGACGGAGCGCTTGAGGCTGGGCACAGCGATGGCGGCGAGCAGGCCGATGATCAAGGCTACCACGGCCAATTCGGTCAGGGTGAAGGCCCGTGTCCCGTGGATGCGGGGGCGGGGCGTGCGTGGGGCGGGGTGGTCTTGCCGCATGTTGCGCGGAAGCATGTTGCAGCTTCGCCATGAGTGCAAGTCACCTTGGGCGGATAATAACACCCATTGGGGGTTTTCCCCTAATAAAAGCCCCCATGGGAGGGGGCTTGGCGGAAGAGGGGCGAGGACGGGGGCCTGCAGGCAGGCGAAAGGGCCTCAGGGCAGGGTGATGCGGTACTGCGAGAGCGAGCTGCCCTCGAGGCGATGCAGGGCGGAGAGGGCGACGCGCAGGGCTACCTTGGACTGGAGCTCGTCGACGAGGGCGTTCTCGAGGTCGTCCTTGGCCTCCAGCACGCGGCGTGCGGTCGAGGTGCCGGCGCTGAACTTGGCGGTTTCCATCTCGAACTTTCTTTCGCTGAGGCGGGTGGCCTTCGCGGCGATCTGGACACTTTCCATGTTGGTGTGGACGGAACGGACCGCCGCACGCACCTGGACCATGAGGGACTGTTCGAGCTGCTGCAGGCGTGTGCGACCCTGGCTCAGGGAGTTGAGGGTGCTGCGGTAGCGGGCATTCTCGGCCTTCAGGCCCCAGGGCATGCGGAAACTCAGGCCGACCTGCCAGCTGTAGCCGTCGCTGCCGGGAATCTCGCGCAGGGCGCGGCCGGCGCTGCCCTCGGTGGTGTTGTAGCCCACGGCGCTGTCGAGGTCGAGGGAGGGAAGGCGATTGCGCTTGGCACTCTCGGTGTCGATCTGGAGCTGCCTGAGGTAGGCCTCGGTGCTGAGGTAGTCGGGCTGGTTCTCGCGGGCGAGCTTGTAGGAGAGGTCGAAGCTCGGGGTGGCCTCGGTCTGCGCGGGGAAGCTCACGGCGCCGAGCTGGGAATCGAGCTCGAACTGGCCGATGAGGGCGAGCAGGGCGTCCTGGCGGTCGCGCACGGACTGTTCGGCGAGCAGGATGCTGCGCTGGGCGGTGGCCACGCCCACCTCGGCCTGGAGGACGTCGAGGTCGGTGGCGACGCCGTATTCGCGGCGCGCCTTGGCCTCGGAGAGCAGTTTCTCGGCGAGGGTGTGGCCGTGGGTGCGGACGGCGAGCTGTTCGCGGGCGTAGCAGAGATTGAAGTAGGCGTTTTCGACGGAATTGATCACGTCGAGGACGCTGCCCTTGTAGTCGAGGCCGGCGCGGGTGACACCGATGGCGGCGCGGCGCTGGGAGGCCTTGTTGGCGGCGGTGCCGAAGTTCCTGAGCAAGGGCTGGGTGACGGCGAGGGAGAGGTCGGCGTTGTAGGCCGGATTGAGGGAGGCGCTCGAGAGCGGGTTGTTGTTGGCGCTGCGGTCGAGGCTCGTGCTCAGGTTGAAGACGGCGCCGCTGCCGAACTTCTGGCTGACGCCGGCGCGGGAGTCGGTGTATTTCGAGTCGATGCCCGAGGTGTAGCCGCCTGACTTGGAGTGGGAGATGCTGGCGTTGAAGGTGGGGACGAAGTCGGCGTCCGCGATCTTGAGGCTTTCACCGGCGTTCTGGACATTGAAGGTCTCGATCTTGAGGTCGAAATTCTTCTGCATCGCGCGGCTGACACACTCCTCGAGGGTGAGGGCACCGGCGGCCTGCGTGGCCGAGGGCTGCGCGGCGGGCTCGGCGGCCTGTTGGGCGCGCAGGGAGACGGCCGGGGCGGCGAGGAGGATCAGGGCGGAGAGGCGGAGGGCGGAGGCGGCAGAAGGCATGGTGAACAGAGGGAGTGCTTGGCATAGAACACGCCAGCATTGGAAAAGTTACGTCGTATTTCTCAACGGGGGCAAGACAGCAGGTGCAGGCAGTGCCGCGTGGAGAGACGAGGGAGGGGGCGGACTTGTTACGGCAAAAAAAAACGGCCGGCTGGTGGCCGGCCGTCGGGAGAGGGGGGGATGGTCAGGGCTGGACGGGCGTGGAGGCCTTCAGCTCGCGTTCCACGAGCTCGCTCATGACGGCGCCACCTGTGGTGTTGCCGGACATGCGGGCCAGCTGCGTGCGTGCCTCGATGAAGGCGGGGGCGCTGTCGTCCATCGCGGGAAGGTTCTTCTCGGCGGCGAAGACGATCACACCCTTCTCGTCGGCGATGACCATCTCGGAGACCTTGCCCTTCTCGAGGGACTCGAGGGTGCCGAAGACGGCGTAGGGGAGGTCGCGCGGGGGCTGGCGCAGGCTGAAGGCGGCCGGGGTACGGAGCTCGACCTTGACACCGGCGGCGGCGGCGGCGGCCTCGGCGGCGGGGCCGAAGTTCTGGCCGGACTTGAGGCGGGCCTCGATGCCGGAGCGGAGGGTCTTGCCCAGTTCGACGAAGCGGGTGCGGCGCTCGGTGGCCAGGTAGTCGACGGTGACCTTGGAGCGGACCTCGTTGAGCTCGGGGGCGCGCGAGGGGATTGTTTCCTTCCAGACGAGGACGACCGCGCCCGAGGGCACGCTGAGGGCGTCGGAGAAGAAGCGGTCGTGGCTAAGCTTGAAGGCCTCGTTGCTGAGGTCGGCGGTGCCGCCGAGCTCGGCGATCACCTGTCCGCGGACGAAGGGCTTGAGGGGCTTGAGAGCGAGGCCACGGGCGCCGGCAAGGTCGGGAAGGGAGGCCTGGGTGGCCTTCTTGTCGTCGAGATGGATGGTGAAGTCGGAGGCATCGTTGACGGCGAGGCGGCCGGCGCGTTCCTGACGCAGGGCGGTCTCAACGTTGGCCTTCACGGACTCGAAGGCGGCGACCTCGTCGACAGGGGCCTTCGGGTCCTTGGGGGCGGGGGTGAAGCGGGCCTTGTGGGTGTTGTAGTAGCGGCGGATCTCCTCGTCGGTCACCTTGACCTTGGGCAGGTAGGCGGCGGCGTCGAAGCTGATGGCGTAGCCGCTGAAATGGGGCGGAATCTCGTAGCGGAACTTATTGTCAGCGTAGTACTTGGCGAGATCGGTTTCGGTGGGGGTGATCGTGGGATTGTGGCTCGCGGCAGGGATGCTGGCGATGGCGAGGGCCCACTGGGTGTCGGCGGCGGCGAGCTGCTTGCGGACGTCGCTGGCGAGGACGTAGCCCGGGCCGGCAAAGAGCTTCTGGACGAGCTCGGCGCGGTAATCATCCGCCATGACGCGGAAGACCTCGGACTCGCGCAGGCGGTTGTTGCCCTTGAGGGAGTCGCGGAACTTGGAATAGAGGGCGGGATCGAACTCGCCGGTCTGGCCTTGGAAGGCGCGCAGGCCGCGCAGATGTTGCTTCAGCTCGACGTCGGAGGGCGTCGGGATGTGGAGGCGGTTCGCGATGGCGATGGCGGCGAAGCGCTGCAGGGCGTACTGCTGGAGCTGCTCGCCGTCGACGTTGGACATCCCGTAAGAGATGAACACGCTCAGTTGGGCGTCACCACTGACGCGCTGGGCGTCGGAGGCGGAGGCGAGGTTGGCCCCGAAGAAGGGGCGCTCGATGGCGCCGCGTTCGGCGTGGCCGATACCTCCGGAGGCTCCGATCGTGAACACGAAGGAGACGATGATGAGGGCCAGCAGGACAGCGAAAATGATGCGGAAATGCTGTTGGAAATACTTCTGGATCCAGGAAATCATGGAAACG
>JAHFTI010000078.1 GCA_023265535.1 Opitutaceae bacterium | reverse complement strand
CGGCTACCGCTACCTGCTCGTGCACATGGCGGGCGGCTTCATCCTGCTCGCCCGCATCCTCCTGACCTACAGGGCCACCGGAAGCCTCGCCTTCAATCCCCTCGACGTGCACAACCCCGCGATCGGCACCTGGCTGATCATGATCGGTTTCATCGTCAATGCCGCCGTCCCCCCGCTCCACGCCTGGCTGCCCGACGCCTACGGCGAGGCCACCTTCAACGGCTCGGTCTTCATGTGCGCCTTCACCACGAAGACCGCCGTGTACGCCCTGCTGCGCGGCGTCCCGGGCTTCGAGATCCTCATCCCGCTCGGCGTCATCATGGCCCTCTACGGCGTCGTGTACGCCGTGCTCGAGAACGACTCCCGCCGCCTGCTCGCCTACCACGTCATCTCGCAGGTCGGCTACATGGTCGCCGGCGTCGGTCTCGCCAACCTCGACACCGAGTTCGGCCGCCTCGCCTTCAACGGCGTCTGCGCCCACGCCTTCGCCCACATCCTTTACAAGGGCCTTCTCTTCATGGGTTGCGGCACCGTCCTCCACCAGACCGGCCAGAGCAAGTTCACCGAGCTTGGCGGACTCTACAAGAGGATGCCCTGGACCTTTGTCCTCACCCTGATCGGCGGTCTCTCCATCTCGGCCTTCCCGCTCTTCTCCGGCTTCGTCTCGAAGTCCATGATCGTCGCGGCGGGCTTCGAGAGCGGCATGCTCTGGGTCGGCTTCCTGCTGATGCTCGCCTCCGCCGGTACCTTCCTGCACACCGGCCTCAAGGTCCCCTACTTCATCTTCTTCGGCAAAAACAACTGCAAGCCCGAGACCTGGGAGTCGGCCAAGGACCCGGTCTGGAACATGACCCTCGCCATGTCCATCGCCGCCTTCTTCTGCATCTTCATCGGCTGCTACACGCCCTACCTCTACGGCATGCTGCCGCAGAAGATGGCGCATGCCTACCAGCCCTACACCGAGTTCCACGTGATGGAGACCCTCCTGGTGCTCTGCTTCACCGCCCTCGGCTTCTTCCTGATGCTCAAGAAGCTCACGCCCGAGGCCAAGATCTCCCTCGACCTCGACTGGACCTGGCGCCGCGGCGGCCCCGCCTTCCTGTGGTTCGCCCGCAAGCCCGTGCAGGCCGTCGACACCTTCGTCGGCGAGCTCTACAGCCGCGTCGGCCTCAGCGGCCTGAAGAGTTCCGCCCGCTCCGCCAGTGACTTCGACGGCGACTTCATCGACGGCGCCGTGGACGGCTTCGCCAATTCCTTCCGCAAGCTCGGCGGCGCCCTGCGCAACGTGCAGCGCGGCTCCCTCCAGCAAAACCTCCTGATCGCGTTCGCGGTGGCGACCGCCCTCTTCCTCGGGTTCATCATCCTCTAAGGCCACACGCCATGACCTCCCAAGGTTTCCTCGATACTCACCTGCTGAGCATCCTCATCTTCGCCCCGCTCGCCGCGGCCGCCGTCTCCGCCGTGCTGCGCAGCGAGCAGGCCCAGCGCATCTGGGCCCTCGTCGCCACCACGGCGCTCGCCGCCCTCTCCATCGGCCTCTGGTGCCGCTTCGACGCGTCCACCCACGCCTTCCAGTTCGTCGAGAACTACAGCTGGATCCCGTCGTTGAAAATCAACTACGCGGTCGGCCTCGACGGCATCAGCGTGCTGCTCGTGCTGCTCACCACGCTCATCACCCCCCTCTGCGTGCTCGCCTCCTGGACCTACATCAAGAAGCGCGTGAAGGAGTTCATGATCGCCCTCCTCGTCATGGAGGCCGCCATGGTCGGCGTGTTCAGCGCCCTCGACACCGTCCTCTTCTTCACCTTCTGGGAGGCCATGCTGATCCCGATGAGCCTCATGATCGGCGTCTGGGGCGGCCCGCGCCGCATCTACGCCTCGCTGAAGTTCTTCATCTACACGATGGCCGGCTCCATCTTCCTGCTCGTCTCGATCATCGCGATCCGCCTGCAGACCGGCAGCTTCGGCATCCAGGAGGCCATGGGCCATCCCTTCTCGCACGGCTTCCAGCTCTGGATCTTCGCCGCCTTCTTCCTCTCCTTCGCGATCAAGGTCCCGATGTTCCCCTTCCACACGTGGCTGCCCGCAGCCCACGTCGAGGCCCCCACCGCCGGCTCCGTCATCCTGGCGTCCGTGCTCCTCAAGATGGGCACCTACGGCTTCCTCCGCTTCTGCCTGCCCATGGCCCCCTACGCCACGCAGGTCCTCGCCCCCTACATCATCTGGGCCTCGGTCATCGCCGTCATCTACGGCGGCTTCACCGCCCTCGCCCAGGGCGACATGAAGAAGCTCGTCGCCTACTCCTCCGTCGCCCACATGGGCTTCGCGGTCATGGGCATCTTCTCCCTCAACCAGCAGGGCCTCGAGGGCGCCACCCTCGTGATGATCAACCACGGCATCACCACCGGCGCGCTCTTCATCATGGTCGGCATCCTCTACGAGCGCCTCCACACCCGCGAGCTCGACAAGCTCGCCGGCCTCGGCGCCAAGATCCCCGTCTTCACCGGCTTCTTCGGCGTGTTCTGCCTCTCCTCGCTCGCCTTCCCCGGCACCAACTCCTTCGTGGGTGAGTTCCTCGTCCTCGCGGGCGGCTTCAAGGCCTCCCCCTGGGCCGTCGTCTGCGTCGTCCCCGGCGTCATCGCCGCCGCCGCCTACATGTACCGCGTGCTCCAGAAGTTCGCCTACGGCAGCGCCGAGAACCCCGAGCACCACGAGGTCGCCGACCTCAGCCTGCGCGAGATCATCACCCTCGCCCCGCTGCTCTTCGGCGTCTTCTGGGTCGGCCTCCACCCCCAGCCCCTGCTCAACGTCATGAAGGTCTCCCTGGCCCACGTGCTCGAGCAGGCCCAGCGCCACCTCTGAGACCCCGCGGCGTATCCACCTTATAACTACGCCGCCCGCCGACCTCCGTCCTCCGTCCTCACCGCCACTCTCACAATCGACAGTCCCCGCCCCCTCGGATGCCGGCCCCCGGCCTCCGACATCCGGCATCCGACCTCCGCTCTCCGCCCACCGTCATGACACCTTCACTCCAGGCCTTTCTCCCTGAACTGGTCCTCCTGGCAGGCGCACTCGGCCTCTTCTTCGTCACCCTGAAGAAGGACGGCGCCGAGACCGCCCGCACCGTGATCCTCCTCACGGCCCTCGGCGCCCTCCTCGCCTGCGCCTGGAGCCTCGGCTCCCAGGCCACCCTCTTCGACGGTGCCTATCGCGTCGACGCCTTCTCCCAGTGGCTGAAGATCGTCGTGCTCGCCGGCTTCTCCTTCGTCATCCTCCTCGGGCGCACGCTCGGCGACATCCGCGAGGACATCCGCCCCGAGTACTACCTCTTCCTCTGCCTGAGCGTCATCGGACAGATCTTCATGATGAGCAGCATCGACGTGATCGCCCTGGTGATCGCCCTCGAGCTCTCGTCCTTCCCCCTGTACCTGATGGTCGCCATGCGCCGCGAGAACAACGGCCACCGCGTCCAGATGGAGGCCGCCGTGAAGTACATCATGTTCGGCGTCGCCGCCAACGGCATCATGCTCTTCGGCCTGAGCTACCTCTTCGGCCTCACCGGCACCACCAGCCTCCCGCTGATGATGACCCGCCTGCTGCCCGTCGTGCACACGCCCATCGCCATCGTCGGTCTCTGCCTCTCGCTGGCCGGCCTCCTCTACAAGCTCGCCGTCTTCCCCTTCCACTTCTGGACGCCCGACGTGTACCAGGGCTCCTCCAACGAGACCGCCGGCATGATCGCCTCCCTGCCCAAGCTCGGCGCCGTGGCCATCCTCGTGCGCTTCGTCTCACTCGCCACCCCGCACCACACCACCGTGGCGCTGCTGCTCGCAGGACTCGCCGTGTGCTCGATGTTCTACGGCAACCTGGTCGCCCTCGTGCAGAAGGACTTCAAGCGCCTCCTCGGCTTCTCCGGCATCGCCCACGCGGGCTACGCCATCGTCGGCTTCACCGCCCTCGACGCCGCCGGCTTCACATCCTCGCTGTATTACATCACCGGATACGTGCTGATGGTCCTCGCCTGCTTCGTCGTCATCACCCGCGTCTCCAAGGACGGCGCCAACGTCTCCATCTCCGAGCTCGCCGGCCTCCACCGCCGCTCCCCGCTCCTCGCCCTCACCCTCGTCGTCGCGGTCTTCGCCCTCGCCGGCATCCCCCCCTTCGTCGGCTTCATGGGCAAGTTCGGCATCCTCAACGCCGCCCTCTCCAAGGGCCACCTCGCCCTCGCCATCATCATGGTCGCGAACTCCGCCATCGCCGTGTACTATTACCTGCGCGTCGTGAAGGAGGCCGTCTTCGGCGACCCCGTCGAGGAGGCCCCCATCACCCTCGACCTCCCGACCCGCATCCTCTGCTGCACCCTCCTGGTCGGCATCCTCGCCCTCGGCGTGGCCCCCGCGAAGATCCTCGGCGCCATCACCGCCTCCCTCGCCACGATGGGCCTGTAAGGCTCTCTCCTTTCCCGAAGCCCGCACCCCTAAAAAGGCGCGGGCTTTTTTGTATCCAGACACCCATTACAGCCGTAGCTGGTATTCTCGGCAATGCCGGTTGCCGGAGAGAAAGGGGGCTGGGCGCAGGCCTGTTGCCAGGGAATCGCCGACTACAGACCAGCGCAGTGAAAACGTGACCCCGGAAGAGCGCTTGTCGCTCCCGCCGGTGCTCGGACCGGACGGGACGACTCGCGATCTGGAGCGGGTCCCGTTTTCACGCAGCGGCCAACCGCGAAACCAAGCCCGCCTCAGCTCGCGCCCGCATCCTCGGGCACCGGCTCGCCGTCCCCATCCACCCGCTTCAGGAACCTGCGCCCCTCCAGCGCCGCCAGCTCCGACTCGATGATCGCCTGGTACATCTCGTCCGAGCTCGCCGACGCATGCAGCAGGTCCAGCAGCGTCGTGTTCATCGCCATCAGGCACAGCCGCGCCAGCATGTGCAGGTGCAGCTGCTCCTCCTCGCTGCACAGCAGGAAAAAGAAACGCGTGGGCCGCCCGTCAGGAGCACCGAAGGGAATGCCCTGGACACTGCGCCCCAGCACCAGGAAGGAGCCGTCAAAGCGGTACGGATCATGGTTGCGGCAATGCAGCACCGCCATGCCCCCAGGCAACGCCGTCGAGCACAGGTCCTCGCGCTCCATGATGCTCTCGAGCAGCTCCGCCACGTCGTTCACCCGGTCGGTCTCCTCGGCCAGGTTCACCATGTCGTCGATCACCGAGCGCTTCGTCTTTCCCTCGAGCACCGTGCGGATGTACTCAGGCTGGATCAGCACCGGCATCAGCGCCTCATGCCCCGCATGCTCGCGCGTCCCGGCCGAGCTGTCCCGGTGGTACTCCGCCAGCCTCCTCCCGGGCAGCGCCAGGATGCGTTGCGAGGCCCAGGCATCGATCTCCGCCCGGATGAACACCGCCCGCCCCCCCCGCATCTCATGCGGGATCTCCCCCGCCCTCACCCACTGGTCCACCTCCCGCCTGCCAACATGCAGGTAGACGGCGACTTCATCGGCGTTAAGGGAACGGAATGGCATCGGGTGCGGCGCACCATGTAACAAATTTCCTCATACAGCACAGGCAAAAATTCCGTCTTATACTCCCCTGTAGCCCGAAAACTGTCAGCCTCCCACCCGCATTTTCTCAACACTCGCTATTGCCCAGTGCGCCGGGAGTTCTAATTTGTGAAGCTGCATGAATGGAAGCCTATCCCCGGAACTCGCCAGCAGAATCGGTCTGACTTCGTCCGCATCGGCTGAAGACACCCAAAAACTGCTCTTTTACATCAACCTTAAGCTCCGCGATTTGGGATGCCCGACATTCCCCCTCAAGGTGGACTCCGGCTTTGCAGACCTGATGGTCGGTCTCATGGCCCTCAATCGCGAAAAGGACCGTCTCCTCTCGAGCCATCTCTGTCCCGTTGACCAGCGCATCCAGAACTTCCTCTACGAGTACCTGGAGGACACCACCCTCTCCCCGCGCCTGCCCACGCGCACCCTCACCCTCGACCGCTACGGCCTCGCCCGCTCCCTCTCCCTGCCGCCGGACCGCGACGTCTTCACCTCCGACATCATCACGTCCTACCGCGTGAAGCAGGGCGTGCTCCACAATCCCAGGAGCGATCGCCGCACCACCGAGGGCATCTTCCACGTCACCGAGGGCGGCCTGCCCATTCCCGACGACAAGAAGTCCGTCCCGAAGTCGGTCTTCGGCCGCCTCCTCCTACACGCCTTCAGCCCGCCCTCGCAGCACCTGCGCCTGCCCTACACCGCCTCGCAGAACGACCAGGCCGAGTGCTTCGTCTCCCTGCTCCTCCGCCCCGTCGTCTGCCCCGCAGTCGCGGGCGTCACCGAGGAAAAGAGCATGGAGGTCCGCTTCTTCGTGCCCGGCAGCCTCGTCTGCAACCTCGACTTCGTCGAAAGCATCTTCGGCAACGCCGGCGACCCGATGCTCCCCGAGAACGATGCCGCCCTTGACCCCGTCCACTGGACCGGCACCACGGGCTGCGTCATCCTCGCCCCCCACCTCAACAAGCTCACGAAGAAGGAACTCGGCCTTCCCCAGTACGACCACGCCAACGAGCGCCAGCGCCGCGACGGCATGTGCTGGAAGGACGCCAGCGAACTCTACAACGACGGCGGCGCCTTCAAGATCACCGCCCGCGACAAGACCGGCGTCATCGTCACCATCATCTCCGACAACTACTTCGGCTACTGCAAGAAGGAGGTGAAGACCCAGCTCAGCTACTCCGCCAACCTCTTCGGCCTCTGCGAGGAGGAACACGCCGGCGGCGCCCTCATCTTCCCGAGCTACGACCTCGGCGGCGAATTCCCGCCCGAGAGCATCAACACGCTCTTCCCCGACATGCCCAGCCTCGAGGACTCCATGAAGCTCCTCGGCGACCGCGTCGAACGCCGCGAGGAAGGCCACTACGTCGACCGCGCGCACCCCGAGGTCATCTTCGTCCCGCCCACGGCCGCCTTCCACCTGCACAAGCAGCGCGTCACCTGGAAAAACGGCGACAAGAGCGTCTCCCTCAAGCTGCGCCTCGACCACGTCTACTTCCTCCCGAACGGCTACCGTCTCCGCATCGAGAAGCCCCACGGCAAGCTCAGCTGGCGCCTCGTCGGCACCAGCCCCGAGACCACCTACTGCCACAAGCCCTGCACCGTCTCCGGCGGCGGCAAGTCCGAGATCTCCAAGCCCATCTCCGACGCCATCATCTCCGGCCCCGTCTTCGTGGCCAACATCGAGAAGGACTTCGACGCCGTCGATGCCCTCCTCAGCAAGGACTACTCCAAGCGTTTCAAGGACCCCGCACGCCATGGCTCCGACCAGCGCGCCATCCTCAGCGAGAAGCGCTCCCTCGGCTCCGTCATCAAGCTGCTCACGCCCTCCGCGCGCGAGTACTCCGCCGAGTACAACGCCTTCCTCGGAACCATCCCCCCGCACGTGAAGGAAATCGTCTTCGTCCTGAAGCGCTTCCACAAGGCCGACT
Organism: Opitutaceae bacterium; assembly: GCA_023265535.1. Taxonomy (GTDB): domain Bacteria; phylum Verrucomicrobiota; class Verrucomicrobiia; order Opitutales; family Opitutaceae; genus MWDT01. Next base: position 3,917 of record JAHFTI010000078.1, on the reverse strand, counting down.
GGGGTAACAACTGGCGCGAACACTTCAGCGTCGACGTCATCGACGGCAGCCCCGCCAACGAGCTCCGCCTCGACGGCATGAAGCTCGAGGCCAACTTCCTGCGCGTCGGCTTCAGCGGCGACGACTCCTGGCGCACCTTCTCGCTGCGCAAGGATTTCCACCCCGCCCAGAAGATCCAGATGGAGGACGACATCTCCGCCTCCGTGGTCCTCCCGGCCAAGAGCATCAGCGGCCTCGCCGAGAGCCAGAAGGAACCCTCGGTCAAGCTGGTCCAGAACTGCGAATACCGCCTGTTCCAGCGCCCCGACGACGCCATCCATCGCGGCTACGACAAGGTCACCGAGTCCGACTTCTCCACCGCCGGCAACTTCTTCTCGAACTACGAGCCGATGCCCTCCGCAAAGGCCCGCGAGCTCGTGGACGAGGCCGTCAGCTTCGACGCCTTCACCGAGCCCATGCAGGCCCTCGTGCGCTCCGCCGCCGAGATGCCCGAGTCCCAGTACTTCGTCTGCTCGGCCTTCCCGCGCATCATCGACGGCAAGCCCTCCAAGAACCCGCGCTACCTCCAGGTCCGCCGCGACCTGCTCCAGCCGCGCGAGGTCTACACCGCCGACGTCGGCCTTCACCTCGCCCGCCGCGTATCGATCACCCAGCCCACGCCGACCCCGGTCAACGCCGTGCTCGCCGGCCGCCGCAACAACGGCGCCGAGGGCAAGATCCGCCCGCTCGCGACCTACAATCCGCTCCACTACATGGAGCTGCCCGAGCTCTTCATGGAGTTCATCTGCTCCATGACCGGCAAGTCGCCCTCCACCACGGGCGCCGGCTCCGAGGGCGCCCTCACCAAGGGTCCCTTCAACGCCCTTCCCCCGATCTACGACCTCAACGTCGCCCTGGTCTCCTTCCTCGTCACCGGCTACGCGGGCTTCATCTCCTCCGCCGGTTGCGTCGGTCCCAAGGTCCGCGTCGACCACGACGTCTCCCTCCTCGTCCCCGAGGTCTGGAGCCGCATGGCCGTGCCGGAGCGCGAGCCCGCCAGCCTCATCAAGGAGGGCTACCTCGAGCGCTGCCAGGACTTCCAGTACAACGGCCGAACCATCCTCGCCAGCCGCCTGGGCTACCGCATCACGCAGGACTTCGTCACCCACTTCTGCGGGCGCATCTTCAACCAGCCCCACGCCGTCTTCACCGAGGAGATGCTGCGTCCCGAGCTCCAGGACCTCGCCACCTTCGTCGAGGGCATGGACAACATCATCGTGACCCAGCGCCGCGTCGCCCAGAACTACTTCAACGACGGCTCGATCAACGAGGCCTGCCCCCCGCTTCGCGCGCTGCTCCACATCATGCGCGACGACCAGTATGAGGGCAAGGACCTCGGCCACGCCGACATCCGCGCGCTCTTCACCCGCGACAGCATGCTGCAGAGCGACTGGTACAAGCAGCGCCTCGAGGCCAAGCAGGCCATCGACATCGCCGCCTGGCGCCAGCACAGCAACTACCTGGGCAAGTTCCTCAACAAGGCCAACTACGCCGAGGAAGCCGCACGCCTGGGCATCGCCAACCGCCTGGCCGAGGCCCGCGCCCGCCTGGCCAAGGTGCAGGCCCCCGGCTACCTCCAGGAGCTCGTCGGCACCATCGGCGCCGAGCCCGCCCTCGTGCGCAAGTAAGCCCTCCCCTTCATGCAAGGCCCGCGCCCGAAACGGCGCGGGCCTTTTTGTGCCCACCCGCCGCTGTATCCAATCTCAGGATACATTCCCCGGGCCAGCCGCGGCGGCGGCACCCTGCGAGGCTGACAGGGCGGCGAACGGGAGCGGCAGCAGGCCTCCGCCCACCGCCCTCCGGGCACAAAAAAGGGCGGACCCGCGAATGGATCCACCCTGCCGCGTCCGCGGCACCCTCCCTGGCTGCGCCAGCAGCGACGGAGGGTCACCTCTGTTGAAAAGGCCTGCTCAGGCCTGGGGTTCGCCGGCTGCGGGAGCCTCGGGGGCTGCCTCTGCGGCGGGAGCGGGGGCGACCTCGGCGGGGGCCTCCGGGAAGTTCTCGGGATCGTGTTCCTCGGCCTCGACCTCCTTCTTGCGCGCCTCGACCATCGGGGGCGGGGCGAACAGGCGGCTGTCGATGAACTCGGTCACATAGCCTTCGCGAACCAGCCAGAGCAGGTCGCCCTGCAGGCGGGCCAGCTTCTCGCGCTGCTCCTGGGTGAGCTCCACCGCGGGAGCGGCGGGAGCCTCGGCGGCAGGGGCGGCGGCGGGTGCTGCACCCTCTGCGGGAGCGGCGGCTGCTGCGGCCTTCTTGTCGGCGGGCTTCGGAACGCTGATGCCCAGGAACTTCTCGGGCAGCTCGCCGGCCTTCACCATCGGGTGCGACTCGATGAAGGTGATGAGGGCATTGATGCTCTCGGCAAAGACCTGGCCGGGCACGCGGAACTTGCGCTTGACCGCACAGACGTACGAGACGCCCTTCGAGCCCTTCTTGAAGATCGTGAAGCCCTCGCGGCGCAGGCGGCCGCGCAGCGCGTTGGCGGTGTCGAGCGGGAAGCGGCGCTGGCGCTCGAGGGTGCCCTCGATCGCGCGGCGGATCTCGCCCGGGGGCATGAGATCGACCAGCTTGCCATGGAAACGGGCGCTCTCGGTCGTGCGCACCACCTTGTCGCGGGCCTGGGTCAGCAGGTGCACGCGGGCTTCCTCGATGGAGTCAAAGGCGGGGGAGGCGGGAACCTCGGCGGCGGGAGCGGCCTCGACGGGGGCTGCGGCCTCGGCACCCTCGGCAGGGGCGGCGGCGGCCACGGAAGCGGCTGCGGCCGGGCGGTCGAGCTTCCAGGTGTAGCGCGTCACCTTCTTCATCTTGTCGAGCCACTGGTTCACCAGCTCCGGATCGCGGACGGACTCGATCTTGGAGCGGTAGGCCTCCAGCGACATCCGGCTGATGCGGTTCGCGTGGTGCTGGGCGACGATCTGCGCGTAACGGTGGTAGTTCGGGGGGGCGAGCAGCTCGCCCGTGATCGTGCAGCGGTTGATGATCTGGTAATTGCCCTTGGGGGCGTCGACCTCGACCTCGGCCGTCTCAAAGAACTGGCCGAGATGCTTGCCGAGCACGTGATTGATCACGCCTTCCTCGGTGTCGAAGGGAACGCCATCCGGCACGGAGATGTAGATCGGGGCCTGCTTGACGCCGGGGACGGCTGCACCCTCGGCCTGCGCCTCGGCGGCCTGCGGCTTGCGCTGCAGCACCACCACAAAGCGGTCCAGCTTGCCGATCACCGTGCGCGCGATCTCGAAGAGCTCGATCGTGCGGCAGGACGAGCGGATCGTCTTGGCGAGCGTCGCAAAGCTGGTGTCCTCGGGATAGAACGTGGAGGCGAAATAGGGACTCTCGTAGGGTCCGCGATCAGCCTGGAAACGGTCGCCACCCTGGCGGGGACCGCCACGATACTCACCGCGGCCTTCGCCACGACCCTCGCCACGGCCGGCGCCACCCTCATCACGGCGCGGTCCGCCGCGGAACTCGCCGCGCGGCTGCTCGCCGCCACGGGACTGCTGCGGACGGGGACCACCTCGGAACTCGCCACGGGCCTGCTCGCCACGGCGCTGCTCACCTGCACCACCGGCGGGCGCTGCGGGAGCTGCTTCCTGTCCGGGACCGCCTGCGGGCTTGTGGAAGGAACGACGGTCGCGACGGTCGGGCGCACCACCCTCACGACGGTCCTCACGGCGCGGACGATCGTCCTGCGCTCCGCGTTTTTCCTGAGACCATTGGGTGCCGAAGCTGAACCCCTGCAGTTGGGTCAGATCAAGTTTGTTCAGACCAGAGTCGGCGGGCGGATTCTCTTTGGAGGGCGTGTCGTCCATGGAGGCTGGGGAAAGGCAGGAGGTCACCTGCCGGATTGCTTGGAGTGTCGGTTTTTGGGCTGAAAGAAA
>JAHFTI010000568.1 GCA_023265535.1 Opitutaceae bacterium | reverse complement strand
AACGCCAAGAACGGCCTTTCCCTCAACGGCTACCTCGATGAGGCCTCTATGACTCGCCTCTCCTGGACCGCCTTTGCGAACGATGCCAAGGGCATCATCTATTGGAAATGGGAGCCTTTCCTGCGTGGTCGCCAGTCGCTCGGCCGCGGCCTGGTGCGTCTCGACGGGACGCTTGCCCCTCGCGGCCAGGCGGCTTCGGACTTTGCCCGCCAGGTCTCCCGCCACGCCAGCCTGCTGCGCGAGTCCCATCCCGTCCCCGCCCAGGTGGGCCTTCTCGTCGATCAGGCCGGCCTTCTGAAGGTCCTCGACCAGCCCAATGACACGCGCACGCGCGGGCTCATGAATGAGAGCCTCTCAGGTGTCTTCCGCGCACTGGACCAGGCCAACATCCCCTGCGACGTCCTCAGGTCCGACCTCAAGCCGGACGCCGCCACGCTTGCCCGCTATCGCGTGCTTTTCCTGCCCTTCCAGATCCTGATGCGTCGCGAGCTGGCTCAGCTGCTCGAGGAGTATGTGCGCAAGGGCGGCACCCTGATCGCGGATGCGCGCACCGCCACGATTGATGAGCTTGATTTTGCCTACCGTGAAAGCCCGGGGGCGGGCCTCACCACCGTGTTCGGTGCGGAGCGCGTCGACTGGGTGGCCTCGACCGGGCGCCATGCGGTGTCGCCCGTGCTCGGCTCCGGCCTTGCCGCCTTCCAGGGCAAGTGGTTCCGTGAAAAGCTGCGCCTCTTGCCCGGAACCGAGGTGCTGGCCACCTTCGCCGATGATGCCTCGCCCGCCCTCACGCAGCATCGCCATGGCGCGGGCACTGCCGTGCTCTCGGCAGTGCTGCTCGGCGCCTCGGGCGACAGGGACCAGTCCGGCCCCTTGGAGGCCAATCTCCTCGCCCTCTGCCGGAAGGCCGGGGTCCAGGCGCCGGCAGTCTTCACCCCGGCTGGCGGCGGCACGGTGCCTGCGCTCTCGCTGCGCGTGCACAAGTCCCCCGAGGGGCTGCTGGTCTATGCGATCAATGGAACGGACGAGCCGATCCGCGGTAGTGTCGAGCTGGATACCGGCGGCGAGCAGCTTTCCGAGCTCGTTGACCTGCGCGAGAATAGGCCGATCCAGGCCGAGCTCAGCAAGGGCGGCTGCCGTTTTGAGCTGAGCCTTCCCGCCAAGGGCGTGCTGGTGGCCCGACTTCGCAGGTAAGCCCCTGCTGCACGGTGTTTCACAGGGGCGTCATTTGCGGAATCTCAGTTTTTTGGGGCAGATCTCAGTAGTTTTTAGGCAAGCAATCTCATTTTCAGGCGGGGCAAAATCTCATATAAAGGATGAACCCCGCCATGATCCAAGCCCTGCGCAAATCCCGTCCCCGCGTGCTGCTCGTCGTGTGTCCCATCCTTGAGGAGTCAGCGGCGCGTATATTGAAGGGCATAGCCAGTTACCACCATCAGTTCGGTCCCTGGGAGACCTTCTGGGACAACGAGGGCCGTTCGCTGCGTGATGCCGAGTGGCTGCGCGAGGGCCGCTGGGATGGCATCATCAATCGCCACACCAACGCGATGCAGGCGGAGTTCTGCATCACCAACCGCATCCCCCTGGTCGACGTCCACAACGCCACCCCGATCAAGGGCATCCCGAACATCTGTCTCGACAATGTCGGCGTCGGCTCGATGGGAGCTCGCCACCTGATCGAGCGCGGCTTTTTCCATTTTGGATTCTTTGGCTACTCCAACGAGCGTTGGGCGCTTGACCGCCGCCACGGTTTCGCCGCCGTGATCCGGCAATCGGGGCGCGAGTGCTCGCTGCATGAGCCGGCTTATGGCGGCTATGACACCCCCGCCATCGACGACGAGCACTGCAATGAGGCGGCCAAGTGGCTGGCCTCCCTGCCGCGGCCTGTCGCGGTGATGGCGTGCAACGACTATCGCGCGCTGCTTCTGCTTGAGGCCGCCCGCAGGGCCGGACTCTGTGTGCCCGAGCAGGTGGCGATCCTCGGCGCGAATGATGATGAGGTGCGCTGCGAGCTCGCCACGCCTCCGCTTTCCAGTGTCGCCACGAACCACCAGGAGGCGGGCTATGTGGCCGCCGAGACCCTCGACAAGCTGATGCATGGCGGGCAGGCCTCCTCCTCGGAGTTGCGTGTCGGTCCCGCCTCGGCCGTGGCCCGCCATTCGACCGATGTGCTTGCGGTGGCGGACAAGAAGATCGCCCAGGCCCTGCGCCTGATCCAGCAGCGCGCCTGCCAGGGCCTCACGGTGCCCGAGGTGGCCCGCGCGATCGGCATGGCCCGCACCCAGCTTGAGCAGCGTTTCCGCGAGTGTTTCGCGCGTTCGCCCCAGTCCGAGCTCCGCCGCGTCCGCCTCGAGCGCATCCGGCAGCTGCTGCACGACACGGACCTTCCGCTCCAGCAGGTGGCCGAGCTCACCGGCTTCGCGCACACCGAATACCTCTCCGTCTTCTTCAAGCGCGAGGTGGGGGAGACGCCGGGCCGTTATCGCCGCGCGTATCAGGAAATCAACCACCCGCGCTAGGCCGCCCGCAGCGGCGCTGCCTGCCTTATCCCTTTCCCCCCGCCCTTTTTCCTCCCAATCCCCCCCCCTCCCGCCCGCCGGCGTCCAGCGCCGTCCTCCGACCTTTCACCCTGCACAGTTCCCGTCCGGCCCAACCCCCTATCCAAGGCCGGGCGTGGGGTCTCCCATAGCCCAATCCAAAGCCCATGAGCACTCCTCCCGTCACGTCTTCAACTGCCGACAAGATACGCTGGCCTGAGAAGATCGGTTATGCCTCCGGAGACACCGCCTGCTGTCTCTTCTGGGCGATCGTCTCGAGTTACCTCTACATCTTCTACACCGACGTCTACGGCCTCGCCCCCGCCGCCCTGGGCTGGCTGCTCCTGATCACGCGCATCTGGGATGCGGCCTTTGATCCCGTGATGGGAATGATCGCCGATCGCACGCAGACCCGCTGGGGCAAGTTCCGCCCCTGGATCCTCTGGGGCATCGTGCCGTTCGTCGCCGCCGAGATCGCCCTCTTCCATACGCCCAATCTCGGTGAGACCGGCAAGCTGGTGTATGCCTACATCACCTACAGCCTGATGATGTTCATCTACTCCGTGCTGAACG
>JAHFTI010000567.1 GCA_023265535.1 Opitutaceae bacterium | reverse complement strand
TCCGCGACTTCGAGACGGCGGAGATCGCGATCAAAGCGGCGCTCACCGGCCATCTCGTGCTCTCGACGCTGCACACCAACGACGCGCCTTCCACGATCTCCCGCCTGATGAACATGGGGATCGAGCCGTTCCTCGTGGCGACCTCCGTCAACGTCATCGCGGCGCAGCGGCTGGTGCGCAAGGTGTGTCAGAACTGCAAGGAGGAGGTCGAGACGCCGATTCAGGCGCTGCTCTCGATCGGGTTCGCGGAGAGCGAGGCGCACAGCCTCAAGCTCGTCAAAGGGCGGGGCTGCGAGAAGTGCGCCAACACCGGGTACAAGGGCCGCATCGGTCTGTTCGAGGTGATGGACATGACCGACGACATGCGGGAGCTCGTCCTGTCCGGTGCGACGGCGTTGGAGCTGCGGCGCAAGGCGATCGAGGAGGGCATGATCACCCTTCGCCAGTCGGGGCTGCAGAAGATCCGCGAGGGCCTCACCACCATCGACGAGGTGGTGCGCGAGACGATCCTGTAGACAGGGGGAGACATGGCGATCAGCCTGCACGAGCTGCTCAAGACCACGGTGGAGCGTGGCGCCACCGACCTCCACGTCACGACAAACACCCCGCCGGTGATCCGCATCGACGGTATGCTCGAGCGGCTTCCACTACCCAACCTCACGGCGCCCGAGACCAAGCGGCTGGCCTATTCCGTGCTCACCGACGCGCAGAAGCACCGCCTCGAGGAAACCCTCGAGCTGGACCTCTCCTTCGGGATCAAGGGGTTGGCGCGCTTCAGGGCCAACATCTTCTTCCAACGCGGTGCGATAGGTGGCGCCTTCCGGCGGATCCCCTACGAGATCCTCGGATTCAAGGAGCTCGGCCTCCCGAACATCGTCGAGGCGCTGTGCGAGAAACCCCGCGGGCTGGTCCTGGTAACCGGGCCCACCGGGTGCGGCAAGTCGACGTCGCTGGCGGCGATGATCGACAAGATCAACGCGGAGAACCCTCTCCACATCGTCACAATCGAGGACCCCATCGAGTACCTGCACACGCACAAGAAGGCGATGGTGAACCAGCGGGAGTTACACGCCGACACCCAGTCCTACCCCAACGCGCTGCGCTCGGTCCTCCGGGAAGACCCGGACGTAGTGCTCATCGGCGAGATGCGCGACCTCGAGACGATCGAGTCGGCCCTGCGGATCGCCGAGACTGGCCACCTCACCTTCGCCACCCTGCACACCAATTCGGCGCCGCAGACCATCAACCGCATCATCGACGTTTTCCCGGAGCACCAACAGGCGCAGGTACGCGCACAGCTTTCGTTCGTCCTCGAGGGGATCATCTGCCAGTCTCTGCTGCAGCGCGCCGGAGGCAAGGGGCGCGTGCTGGCGTGCGAGGTGCTGATTCCCAACGCCGCCGTCCGCAACCTTATCCGCGAGGACAAGGTGCACCAGATCTACTCCACCATGCAGACCGGTCAGCTCAAGCACGGGATGCAGACCTTCAACCAGTCCCTCGCGACGCTCTACCAGCGGCGCCTGATCACGTTGCAGACGGCGCTTTCTTACAGTTCGAGTCCGGAGGAGCTGCAGGACATGATCAACCGTGGCACCGGCGTGGTGCAGCCAGGGGCGGCCCCACGAGTGCCGGGGAGGGGTTAGGCCATGCCTAGTTTCGAGTGGAAAGGCCGTGATCGCGGAGGGCGTCCCCAGGGTGGCGTGCTGGTGGCCGACAGCAAGGATGCCGTGCTGGCTGTCCTGCGCCGTCAGCAGATCGTGCCCATCACCGTCAAGGAGAAGGGCAAGGAGATCGCGCTGCCGAAGCTGCGCCGCGGAATCAACGAGAAGACTCTGGCGGTCTTCACCCGCCAGTTTTCCGTGATGATCGACGCCGGCCTGCCGCTGGTGCAGTGCCTCCAGATCATGGGCGAGCAGCAGGACAACAAGGCGTTCCAGCGCATCGTGCTGCAGGTACGGGAAGACGTCGAGTCCGGCTCCTCGCTGGCGAACGCGATGAAGAAGCACCCGCAGGCCTTCAACGAGCTCTACGTGAACATGGTGGCGGCGGGCGAGGCCGGCGGCATCCTGGACACCATCCTGCAGCGGCTGGCCACCTACATCGAGAAGGCGGCCCGCCTGAAGGCGCAGGTCAAGTCGGCGATGATCTACCCGATCGCCGTGATCAGCATCGCCATGCTGGTCGTCTACGTCATCCTGTGGAAGGTCATCCCGGTGTTCGGCGCGCTGTTCCAGTCCCTGGGCGCCGAGCTGCCGCTGCCGACGCGGGTCGTGGTGGCGATGTCCAAGTTCGTCGGCCGCTTCTGGTGGCTGATTGTCGGCCTGGTGGTTGCAGGAGTCATCGCCGTTCGTCGCTACTACGCCACCGAGCAGGGGCGCCTCGTGATCGACAGCATCCTCCTCAAGGCGCCGATCCTGGGCTCGGTGCTGCGCAAGATCTCCGTTGCCCGCTTCTGCCGCACCCTCGGCACACTGCTCTCCGCTGGCGTGCCGGTACTGGAATCTCTCGACATCACCGCCCGTACCTCCGGAAACGCGGTGATCGAACGCGCCATCCTCGAGGTTCGCAAGGCGGTCGAAGAGGGCAAGAACCTGGCCGAGCCGCTGAAGACCACCCGCCAGTTCCCGCCGATGGTCGTGCAGATGATCTCCGTGGGCGAGGCCACCGGTGCCATGGACACCATGCTCGGGAAGATCGCGGAGTTCTACGAGGATGAGGTGGACACAGCGGTCGCCGGGATGATGAAGCTGATCGAGCCGATCCTCATCTTCTTCCTGGGTGTGGTCGTCGGCGGCATGGTGATCGCCATGTACCTGCCAATGTTCGACCTGATCTCGAAGATCGGATGACGAACGTCGCGCGGAGCCGGGCCGCGTCTCAGGGTGGCCTGGAACTCATCGCGCTGCCAACAGCGCGGATCGCGAAGTGGCTGATCGGCATCCGTCTGGTCGCGGTTTCGGCGTTGCTGGTAGGCGCCCTCCTGGTGCAGAGCATCACGGAGGAGCTGCTGCCCATCGCGCCGCTGGTCCGCGTGGCCGGCCTGACCTACGCGCTGTCGCTCCTGTGGAGCATCCTCTGGCTTTTAGAGTTCCGCCGCGCACCCATGGT
>JAHFTI010000566.1 GCA_023265535.1 Opitutaceae bacterium | reverse complement strand
CCCTGGCACGCTTCTCCATCGACAGCCGCGTGGTGCCCAACGAGACCGTGGCGGGCGTCGAGTGCGAGATGCGCGAGATCCTCGAGGCCGCCGCGCGCAGCATCCCGGACTGCCGCATCATCATCAAAAAGGTTTCCGACAACCATCCCTGCTACTCGGAGCCGACCGATCCCGTCTTCGAGGCTCTCGCGGAGAGCATCCGCACGGTGCGCGGAAAGAAGGTGCAGTACACCGTGTCCACGGGCTTCACCGACATGCATTTCTTCTCGCACCACCTCGGCATCCCGACTCTGGGGTATGGCCCGGGCGGCGAGGGAGAGCACGCGGTGGACGAGCGCGCCCGCCTCAAGGACCTGGAGGACTGCGCACGCATCTACGCGCACCTGTTGGCGAACTTCGAGGACTGAGCCGCCACCCCCAAGGCACAATGCCGGGCGCGAAAGCACCTGGCATGATCCATGCGCCAAATGCTCAGTCACCCGAGGCGAGCTGGCCGCAGCCGGCGCCGATGTCGATGCCCCGGCGCTGGCGCACCGTGCTGGGCAGGCTGAACTCCTCGGCGAGGAGTGACTGGAAGCGGCGCGCATTCTCGCCGCGCGTGGGAGCGCCGCCAAAGCCTCCCGTGGGATTGAGGGGAATGAGATTAACCTGGGCGGGCATGCCGGAGACTAGGCGCCCAACGGCGCGCGCGTGCTCCGGGGTATCATTGACGCCGTCGATGAGCGTCCACTCGAAGAAAATGCGGCGCTGCAGCTTCGTCGTGTAATAGCGGCAGGCCTCCATGAGGGCATCGAGCGGCCAGCGGCGCGCCACGGGCACGAGCGCCTCGCGCTCCTCCTGCGTGGCACCGTGCAGGGAGACGGCCAGGTGCAGGCGGCGCTCCTCGTCGGCAAGGCGGATGATGCCGGGGATGACGCCCACCGTGCTCAGCGTGATGCGCGAGCCGGCGATGGCAAAGCCGCTCTGGTCGCGCAGGATGTCCACGGCGCGCAGGACGGCGTCGTAATTGTGCAGCGGCTCGCCCATGCCCATCAGCACCACGTTGCGCAGGCGCGTGTCGGCGGCCGACGGCGCGGAGGCCCCGGCGCCCGCGGAGGCCCCCGCCCCTGCGGGATGGCCCACCGCTGTATCCACTCCGTGGTGACGCAGCAGGCGCTGGACGTGGAGGGCCTGCCCGATGATCTCCCCCGCACTGAGGTGCCGCTGGTAGCCCATCTGGCCGGTGGCGCAGAACACGCAGCCCATGGCGCAGCCCACCTGGCTGGAGATGCAGGCGGTGGCGCGCCCCGTGAACTTCATGAGCACGGTCTCGATGCGCCGGGCGTCCTCCAGGCCCAGGAGAAACTTGCGTGTGTGGCCGTCCGAGGAGAAGGCCTCGCGGTCGACCGAGAGGGGAATGAGGGAATAGTTCTCCTCGAGGCGCGAGCGCACCCTGGCGGGGAGCCCGGGCATCTCGGCCCAGGAAGCCGCGCAGTCCCAGTACAGGTGGCTCCACAGGGTGGAGGCATGCACGGGGCTGAAACCCCAGTCACCCAGCACGCCAACGAGCTCGGACCGGGTGAGGCCGAGGATCGAGGGAAGCGGAGGGGCGGCAGGAGTCATGCGTGAAAAGCTGAGCTCCTCACGCATTCATGCAAGCAGCGCAAGCAAAGAGCGGAACTATTGCGGCTCCACCGGGTGATTGTGGTGCGACTTGGGCTGGGGCTCCTCGTCGGGCATGGCCTCGTAGGCATGCACCGAACCCGCGGAATCGCTCCAGAGCGGGAGGTTGTCCTTCCGCCAGGCCTTGGTCTGGATGATATCCTCACGCGCCTCTGCGCTTTCGGCCTGCAGCATGAGCCGGTTGAGGGCGCAATAGGCGATGTCCTCCGGGGTGACGTTGAGTTCCTCTGCGAAGCGGCGGATCGCCGCGAGTTCCGCCGAATCGAGCGAGATTTTGATCGCTGACATGAGGTAGTGGGGTTGACCCAAAGAGTAGCAGGGCCCCCGGGGAAGACAAGGGGGATCGGGAGAGGGAAACACTGAGGAGCCGGGGCGACGCCACGCACTCAGGCGGGCATCGGCGGGCTCAGGTCCGGATTGCCCACGGGCTCGGGATCGGCGGCCTGGCCGACGGGCAGGCACACGACGAAGGACGAGCCGCTCTCGCCATCGCTCTCGATGCGCAGGCAGCCGCCCAGCACCGCGCACCAGCGTGCGGCGATGGCCAGGCTCAGGCCGGAGCCCGCCCCGCGTTCGCCGCTCTTGAGCACATGAAAAAGCTGGAGCAGCTTGCGCTGGTCCTCCTCACCGATGCCGGGACCGGTGTCAGCGACATGCAACTCCACCCAGGTGCCGGCAAGGCGCGCGGGCTGGGACACTCCGCCCGGAGGCGGCTCCGCGGGAAGGGCGAGCAGGCTCACGGAACCCTGCTGGGTCAGGCGAACGGCATTCTCCAGGAGCACGGTGAGCACCTGGCGCAGGCGCGCCTCGTCCGTGTGGATCAGCGGCGGAACGCCCGAGCGCAGGCCCACCTCCAGGGTGAGCCCCTTGGCATGCGCACCCTCGGCGAAGGACTCCGCGCAGGAGTCCAGCAGGGCCCTGAGCCGGACGGGTTCGGAACGTATCCTGTAGGCACCCGAACCGAGTGCCCCGAGATCGACCAAGTCCGTGACGAGGCGCCTGAGCTGCATGCGGACAGGCTTCAGGAAGCGGCGGGCGCAGTCAACTCGTCGTACACGGCGGCGAGGTTCGAGGGAAGCCGGTTGCCCTTGCCGACGGGCGCATGGAAGTCGGGGAAGCCGGGAAGGTTCTCCAGGGCGCAGACCTCGTCGCGCGTCCTGCCGGCGGCGACGGCCTTGGTGACGTGCTCGAGGAGCCCGGACAGGTAGTCGCGCATCACGCCCAGGTCCTCGGGCAGGCCGCTGACGCCGAAGCCCGCCCTGCCGTGGCCGTGGATGAGCAGCGCATCCTTCGGGCATTCCTGTATCAGCTTTTCAAGGACACGTATCCAGTTTCTCACGTCACAGCCGCCGGGGCGGTCCATGACCGGGTACATGCGGTTGAAGACGAGGTCGCCAACGTGCAGCACGTTGGCCTTCTCGAAGAACACCGTGATGTCGCCCCCGGTG
>JAHFTI010000565.1 GCA_023265535.1 Opitutaceae bacterium | reverse complement strand
ATTTTGTGTTCCTGCCGGCACTTGACAAGGGAGTGGCTGTCGAGGGCACGATCAGCGTGAAGATGCTCGACCACCTCTGAGGGCCGGGCAGCTGCCGCAAACCCTGCATTTTGTTTCGTAATTTTGTCCCGGATCCCCTTCATAAGCCGCCCATGAAAGCCCTGCCCTTTGCCCTTGCCTGCCTCCTCCTCGGTGCCTGCGCCACGCCGGAAGTCATCAAGGTGGTTCCCGTTGCCGGTGGCCGCTCCGAGCGTTTTGTGTTCAGCCAGAACGGTCCGGCCCCCGCGGAGGACGAGAACGCCCTCGTCACCCTCGCCTCCGTCATGCCCAACAAGGACACGCAGCAGATCGCCCATTCCTTCATGGTGAAGCCGCTCAGCAAGAAGAAGTGGACGCGCATCGTGATCACCGAGATCACCCAGGACCCAGAGACGCTCATCCTCGAGGTGAAGGACCCGAAGATGTCGGTCGTGGGACAATGGGTTGGCGCGGGCCAGCCCCTGGTGGCGAGCGATCGCAACCTGGCCTGGGTCAACCACGAGAGTGTCACCACCCTGGTGTACCGCGTCCGCATCACCTACGAAGATGGCACGAGCTCCAACCTCCCTGTCGCCTCGATCGTGCATCCGGGAGCGAAGGCCTACATCAAGAAGCAGCTGGGCCTCTGAACACCGACTGCAGTGGGCGCCGGACAGGATTCGGCGCCGACGAACAAAGAGCCGGGAGAAGTCCCGGCTTTTTTGCGCCCGCGCACGCCAGGGTGCGGAGGCCGCAAAAAGAAAAGACCGCGGGCCCCCGCCCGCGGTCTTTATGACTTTCAGATACCCTGACTATTCCAACCAAATACCGGTGAAATGTTTCCATTCCTCCGGAAGTGAAAGTGGGAGGGGCCGCAGGCGGCCGGTGGGGGGCGGAACAGGGGGCTCTGTCAATCGGAACGAAACCCAAGATGCATGTTTTGGTTTATGGTTAAATCTTTTTTTGTGCAGGCGACTTAATTCCGGCGCAATATGCTATAGCATATGTTTTTATCGGGTAATTTTTCAAATCTTCCCTATCCCCGAAGGACAAAGGCAGGTCTCGGAGGGAGGCCCCGAAGCGACCTGTTGGCCGCTTCTGCTGGAGTCCGACTCCGTGCCGCGCCGGAGGGCGCGGCGGAGGACGGCTCCAGGAACTGCCTTGCGGCCTCCAGGTCGAGCAGGGGCCTCCCTCGGAGACCGGTATTTCCTCTGAGGCAGCCTAGCATATTGGGATGTTGAATAGGCCAACTTGATCGCGATGACTGCCCTCCGTAATCAGGGCAAGACAACACCCCATTCTTGCTTGCCGCTTGGATTCAATGAACCCATTTAGTGTTAAATCTGCAGGCGCCCCCCACGCCTCGGCATTTTGCCCTTCCCTCCTTTCGTCATTAGTTCTCCCCTTCGTCACATGCGCATCAAATCCCTGCTTGGCTGGCTGCTCTGCGCCGCCTCCGTCCAGGCCCAATCCCCCGGTTCCGGCCTGCTCTCCGAGGGCAACGGCGTCACCCTCCCCCTTGCTGACGCCTTCCTGCGCGTGGAATTCGTCACCCCGCGCATCGCACGCGTCGCCTACTCCCGGGACAAGGCCTTCTTCTCCCACAGCAGCCCCGTCACCAGCCCCAAGCCCACGGGCACCGTCCCCTGGACCCTCGTCTCCGAGTCCGGACAGGCCACGCTCAGGAGCAGCAGCCTGCAGGTGCGCATCGACCTGAAGACCGGCGCGCTCAGCTTCCTCAACAGTCAGGGCCAGCTCATCAACTCCGAGGTCGCCGGCTCACGCCTCCTCAGGGAGATCAGCCTCGACGACGGCAAGTCCAACAACATCGCCGTGCAATGGACCGGCCACAACGACGAATCCCTCTACGGCCTCGGCCAGCAGCAGGGAGGCCTCCTCGACCTCAAGGGCCATGACATCGACCTCTGGCAGTACAACACCCATGTCGTCGTCCCCTTCCTCGTCTCCTCGCGCGGCTACGGCATCCTCTGGGACAACCTGTCCTACTCCCGCTTCGGCGACCTGCGCCCCTACACCCCCATCCCCGCCGCGCAGCTGCTCGGCACCGACGGCAAGCCCGGCGGCCTGAGCGGCAGCTACTACGCCGACGGCTCCTTCGGGAAGCTGCTCGCCACGCGCAGCGACGCCACGATCAATCACAACACCCGCAACCAGGGCCCCGAGCAGAACAAGCTCGTCCACCCCGAGCTGCCCGCCGGCGACGTCAGCGCCCGCTGGGAGGGCGAGCTGCTCGCCACCGAGAGCGGTAGCCACACTTTCCATACGTATTCCGACGGCGGCGTGCGCCTCTGGGTCGACGGCAAGCTCGTCATCAACCACTGGCTCCAGAGCTGGCTGCCCGGCGAGGAGATGGCCAAGGTCGAGCTGCGCGCCGGCCAGCGCCACAAGGTCCGCCTCGACTGGGTGAAGGACCAGGAGGCCACCACCCTGCGCCTCGACTGGAAGACGCCCAGCGCGCTGAAGGACACCCAGCTCTGGTCCGAGTGCGGCGACGGCATCGACTACTACTTTGTGCACGGCCCCGAGCTCGACCAGGTCGTCGCCGGCTACCGCGAGCTCACCGGCCGCGCGCCCATGATGCCCCGCTGGACCTTCGGCCTCTGGCAGTCCAAGCAGCGATACAAGACCCAGCAGGAGGTCCTCGACGTGGCCGCCGGTTTCCGCAGCCGCGGCATCCCGCTCGATACGATCGTGCAGGACTGGTTCTACTGGCCGGACGGCGCCTGGGGCTCGCAGAAGTTCGACGCCCAGCGCTTCCCCGATCCCGAGGGCCTCACGCGCACGCTCCACGAGAAGTACAACACGCGCATCATGATCTCCGTCTGGGGCAAGTACTACCTCGGCCTCGACACCATGAAGGAGCTCGACGAGCTCGGCCACATGTACCGCATCAACAAGGAGGTCAAACAGCTCGACTGGCTCGGCTTCCCCTACACCGTGTACGACGCCTTCAGCCCGCGCGCCCGCAAGATCTTCTGGAAGCAGATCGACGAGCCCATTTTCCGCAAGGGCTTAGACGCCTGGTGGCTCGACTCCAGCGAACCCGACACGCTCCCCATCCCCGACCTCGAGCAGCAGA
>JAHFTI010000564.1 GCA_023265535.1 Opitutaceae bacterium | reverse complement strand
CCGGTGAGGACTGTGGCGGCCGTCGGCGTCGCGTCCAGGGCAGACGGGGACGAGCCGGGACCCTGCTTGGGAAGGAGCACAAAGACGGAGCCCGCGGAGGCAAGCTCGAGATGAAGCTGGCTGCGCCCCGCCTGCAGGGAGAAGCCAGGCGCGGGGCTGCGGCGCCCCGTGAGGGGATCCCAGAGTTCGGCACTCGCGGCCTGTTCGCGCAGTGAGAGCTCGAGACTGCGGGGACGATCGGACTGGTTGGAAATCCAGTAGAGGGCCGCACCGGGAAGGACTCGGTGATTCCAGGCGAGGGAGCCCGCAGGCGCACCACTCTCGAAGGCCAGCAAGTCGGGAGCCAGGGCGAGGGCGTCCAGGGTGGAAGCCGTCCACACGCCCTGCAGGACCCGGCCGGCCCCGAGGGAACGGGAGAGGGGCTGGGCTTGAACAGGGACCGTGGGAGCAACGCAGGAAGTCTGGGCTTGGGTCTGGGCTCGAGGCTGGGCTGAGGTGGTCTCGCGGCTCAGGACAACAGCAGGGGACGAGGAGGAGGAAGCGAAAGAGGGCGAGGAAGAAGCGGAGGGGGAAGGAGCGGACGCGGTCGGCACGGCGCCCCCACCGGAGTCCGGCATGCCTGGCCCCCAGAGGGCCTCCACCAACAGGGTCCAGCGCGCCTTTGCTGCAGAATCGGCGGACACCCCGGGCTGACCGCTGGGCCGAGCCCCCAGGAGCACGGTGGCACCGTCTCGCACGAGGGAATACAGCTTCTCCGCCAGCTCGAGGGAGAGCGGGGCGGAGGGCCCGCGGGGGGCGGGAGTGGAGGGAAGCACCAGCAGGCCGTAGGAGATGCCGCCGGGCATCACAATGCGGCCCTTTTCGACCCGGGCATCACGGAGGAGGGCGTCCTTGTTGATCGAATCGTAGGCATAGGCTCCCAGGGGGGAAAGCCAGGTGGAGGAGTCGGCCAGGTTCGTGGAACCAGTGACACCGACAGGCAGGGTGCGACGGGGCTGGCCGAGGTTAGCCTGCCGCTCGCGCGCCCGGGCGAACTCGTCGGCAGGGAAAAGCCCCGGCAGGGTGTCCATGAGGCGGTCGGGCAGGAGTGCGCGGCTGGGCAGTTCCTCGCCCGTGAACACGGCGATGTCGACCTCGGGACGTCCGAGTTGCAGGAGGTACTGGCAACGGGAAAGGTAGTCCGTCCAGGCGGAGGCCTCAGGCCACCAGGTCTGGTCGCGCTGGAAATACACGCCGATGGGATCAAGGGTCATGCCCGGCTTGCGGTCCTGCCACGGGTTGTGGGTGAAGACGTGCAGCATGAAGCGGTTGATGCCGCGTGCGAAATGGAGGTCGCCCAGGGATTTCAGCATGCCGGGGTGTTCATCCCAGGCCATGCGCAGCTCGGTGAAGGCCTCGGCCTGCACGAGCTTCTTGCCATAGATGTGCGCAGCCGAGATCGCGTCGGCAATGTCGTTGGGCTTATCGTGCGTGGGGCTGCGCAGCCAGAACTCACCCATCGGGATGTCCAGCAGGCGGTAATGGGCGAGCCCGTCGGCGGCCATCACGGGCGCCGTGCATTCCCCGCTGAACCTGAGCCCGCGCGCACGGACCTGCTCGGCAAGGGTGCCATAGAAACTCTCCATCACGAGTTCGGAGAGGGTCGTCCTGAAATCATGGAGGAACTGCTCCGAGCGCTCGGGCGAAACCAGGGGGACGCCTGCCAGCACGGGCATGTAGTCCTCCAGCGGATACCCGCGGCGGCGCCTGAACTCGGCGGAAAGGACGGGAGACCAATTCTGGCTGCCACATTCCCAGCTGTCGACGTGGAGGGTGTCGAGCACGCGCGGGGTGCGCGACGGCCCCGCCTTCTCCAGCAGGCGTGCATACCACTGGTCGAACTGCAGGCGGACGGCGGCGGGGTTGAGCTTGTCGCACTCGAGCCCCTTGCCGGCCCCCCCGGTGGCATTCACATGGCCCGTAGTGGTGACGCCGATACGCAGGACGGTCCAACGGCCCGGCGGGGGCGCCCAGTCGAGCGTGCCGTCGGGGCGCAGCCTGTCGCTCAGATCGAGCACCGAGCCCGGTGAAAGGCATTCGGCCTCCTGCAGGCCGCGGGTGGTGGAGGAGGAGGACTGGCGCCAGGAGGAGCCGTTCTTGCCCTCGATATGGTGGACAGCCGGGGCGGAGGAGAGACGAAGCACGCGCAGCTTGAGGATCGCCTTCCACTTGGCGGAATCGAGGTCCTCGGAGCCGGGCTCGGAGCCGGCGGGGTCATGGACAAAACGGAAGTAGCGCGCGGTGGTGGCGGGGATGGCGTGGGTGGTGGAGACATCCGTATCCAACCAGCCATGACGCGGCGGCTCGAGCTGGCAGACCGGCCGGAACTGCTGGCCGTCGTCGCTGGCCTCGAGGGAGAGGCGGTTGGCCTGGTAGTTGTAGCCCCCTTGGACGAGGGTCACGGAGCGGAGCGTCTGCGGGGTGTCATAGCCGACGGTGAGCCAGCCCGGTCCCTCGCAGCGGAAGGTGGTGTCCGCAGGCTCCTCGGGCACCGTGGTGAACAGCGCGAGAGTAGCCACCGTGCCCGGGCTGGAGCGGAGGAACGTGGGCGCGGGGAAAGGCGTTCCCGTCGAGGGATAGGCAAGGATGCGCAGGTCCCTGTACCAGGACTTGAGAGGCGGAAGGGGCGGCTCCAGCGCAGCGTTCCGGGAGCCATCGAGCTGCAGCTTGGACCAGGTCAGCCGCTGCATCGAGAGCTCCGGCGTGATCCAGGGACCTCCCGCGGTGGCGAAGCCGTCCGAGATTCCCATGGAGAGGCGGATACCCAGGCGGTCGGCCTCGGCAAAGGCATGGCCGATAAAGTCCCACCAGCGCTCGCCGAGCGTGGGTGCAGGGTTCTCAAAGTTGCCCGGCGACTCGGGAGCCTTGATGCTCATCAGGCAGGCTCCGCCGATGCCAGCCTGGCGCATGGACTCGAGATCGGCCGTGATGCCCTCGCGGGAGAGCGCGCCACGCATCCAGTACCAGAAGACCTGCGGGCGGGCCTCGGCCGGAGGACGCTCAAAGCCAGCCACCCAGGCAGGGAAATCGGGACTGCCCTGAGCCGAGGGAGCGGAGCCTGCCGGGGCCTGGGCCGGGGA
>JAHFTI010000077.1 GCA_023265535.1 Opitutaceae bacterium | reverse complement strand
CGTCTCAGGCACCATCATCGTCCAGGCCTCCGAGGCGCAGGAAATCAAGAGCGAGATCTCGGGCCGCGTCACCTCGATGGCCATGGCGCTCGACAAGCGCGTCGCCGCCGGCGAGACCCTGGTCCAGCTCGACACCGGCGACCTCCTCCTCGACATCGAGCGCGTGCAAAGCCAGCTCGGCGCCGCCAAGCGCAAGCTCGAGCTCGGAAGTTCCTTTGACAGCGAGCTCCAGAATGCGCGCGACCTCCTCGCAGAACTCGTCCGCCTCCAGGGGCGCGGCACCAGCTCCGAGGTGGAGGTCCTGCGCCAGAAGCGTGTCGTGCAGGGCATCGAACAGCGCCGCGACCAGGAGCAGCTTTCCCGCCAGCTCGAGATCGAGGGCCTCGAAAACCAGCTCAAGGTGCTGCGCCGCCAACTCGAGAAGATGACGATCCGCGCGCCCTTCGAGGGTGTCATTGCCGAGGTGCGCACGGGCCGCGGCGACCTCATCTCCGGTGGCACACCCATTGCCCGTCTCATTTCCATCCAGCGCATCGTCGAGGGCCGCATGAGCGAGGAGAACTTCGCGGGCGTGCGCGTCGGCCAGCGTGCGATCGTCTCCTTCCTCCCCTACGGTGTCACCCAGTTCGATGCCAAGGTCGTCAAGGTTCTCTCCACCTCCGATCCCGAGACCCAGCGTTACATCGTGCACCTTGAGATCGCCCCCGGCCAGCTCGAGCCTTCCAAGCTCATTCCCGGCATCACGGGCGATCTCTCGGTCATCCTCGACGAACGCCCCGCCAAGACTCTCATCCCGCGCCGCGCCCTCGTCGGCACCAGCGTCAAGGTCGTCTCCGCCGGCCGCGTCACCCAGCGCCTCGTGAAGGTCGGCTTCGTCAGCCTCACCGCCGTGGAAATCCTCGACGGCCTCGCCGAGGGTGAAATGGTCATCGTGGACGACGTCGACCGTTTCACGGAGGGGCAATCCGTGCGTTCCGAGCCCAGCGCGGACCCCCGCTGGCGCTGAGCGGCCCCGTCCCACGGTCCCACCGAATCGAATGTCGCCCAACCTCCGCATCGCCCTGCGCTTCCTCACCTCCAAGAGGCGCGCCATGGCCATGAGCCTTGCGTGCATCGTGCTCGGCGTCGGGCTCTTCATTGTCACCCAGGCTACCACCACGGGCTTCGAGGCTCTTTTTGTCCGCACGATCCTCGGCACCAACGGCGCCATCCGCATCGAGGACCGCCTCCAGAACACCATCCGCACGGTTTCAGCCGGACGCTGGGGCGACCTCTTCGAGGTGTCCAAGAAGGACGGCCAACGCTACATTGAGGGCATCGAGCAGCCTGACCTCGTCATGCAGGCCCTGCGCGAATTTCCCAATGTCTCCGGGGCCTCCGAGGTGCTGACGGGAACCGTCATCGTTCGCGCCCCCTTCAAGAGCATGGACGGAAAGGCTTTTGGCATCCGCATCGAGGATCATCTGCGCGTCTCCGATCTCGGCCGCCAGATCGAGGCGGGCTCCCTGGCGGCCTTCCGGGCAGATCGCATGTCCGTCATCATCGGCGTCGAGATGGCGCGCCGCCTCCTGGTCGAGGTGGGCGATTCCTTCGAGCTGCTCGTGGACGGTCAGGCCCGGCGCTACAAGATCGCCGCCCTCTTCGAAACGGGTATCAGCGACATCGACCGTCAACGCCTCTACCTGCACCTCTCGGAATCGCGTTCCCTCTTTCGCAAGCCGAGCGGTGCCAGCTTCCTCCAGGTGGCGCTCCACGACACCGACCGCGCGCCCTCCGACGCCGCGCACATGACCGAGGCCCTCGGCCATTCCGCCCGCTGCTGGCAGGATCGCGAGAGCACCTGGCTGGGCGTCTTTCGCGCCCTGCGCATCTCCTCCGGCATCACGGTCTCGGTGTTCACGCTCATCGCCGGCCTGGCGATGTTCAACACGCTGGTCATGATCGTCATGGAGAAGACCCGTGAGATCGCCATCCTTCGCTCCATGGGGTACACCCGCTCCGACATTTCGCTCATCTTCTTCTGGCAGGCCGCCATCGTCCTGGTGCTGGGCATCCTGGGCGGCCTTCTCCTCGGCGCCGGTGGAACCTGGGCCATCTCCCAGGTTCCCCTTCCGATCAATGGCATCTTCAAGACCGAGACTTTCATCGTGAACTGGTCCCACTGGCATTACGTCTCCGCCTCGCTCGCCGCCATTCTCATGGTCATGGCCGCGAGCATCATCCCCGCCCGCCGCGCCGCGCAGCTCGAACCGGGTGACGTCATCCGCGGCACCGGCCAGTAAACTCCCGACGCCTGTCGCCCGTCGCCCCCGCCTCCCTCCATTCTTCCCTTTTCCGTCATCCCTTTCCTTTCGCCCTGCTCCCCGATGTCCGCCGACTCCCCAGCCTCCCTCCCCGACGCCGTTCCCTCCCCCGAGGCCGCCGCCGTGCGTTGCGAGGCCCTCGAGCGCTACCTCGGGCAGGCCGAGGGGCGCGTGCACGTGTTGCGCGGCGTCTCCTTCGAGGCCCGGCGCGGCCAGGTCTACTCCATCGTCGGCCCCTCCGGCTGCGGCAAGAGCACCCTTCTCTACCTGCTCGGCCTGCTCGACCGCCCCGACGCCGGTCGCCTCTGGATCGATGGCCAGCTCATGTCCGCCTCGAGCGATGAGGAACGCACCGCAGCCCGCTGCCGCCACATCGGCTTCGTCTTCCAGTTCCATTTCCTCATGCCCGAGTTCTCGGCGCTCGAGAACGTCATGATGCCCATGCGCAAGCTCGGCCGCCTGAGCCCCGCCGCCATGGTGGACCGCGCCCGCGGCCTGCTCGCCTCGGTCGGCCTCGAGGACAAGACCCATCGCCTCAGCCTGCACCTTTCCGGCGGTGAGCAGCAGCGCGTCGCCATCGCCCGCGCCCTCGCCAACGAGCCCACGCTCATCCTCGCCGACGAGCCCACCGGCAATCTCGACGTCCGCAACTCCGCCCTCGTCTTCGATCTGCTCGTCCGCCTCGCCCGCGAAAACAACCAGGCCATCGTGCTCGTGACCCACAATCCCGAGATCGCCCGCGCCTGCGACCATGTCCTCCCGATGCGCGACGGAATCTTTGTTTAATAGGTCTCTTTAGCGGTTGTAATGGGGGACTGTGCCGTTATCCTGAACGAGTAGCCCGATACCCCCCATGAATATCACGATCGGCACCCTGCTGGAGTTCAAGGGAACCCAACTCTATACCATCCCGCCCACCGCCACGGTGGCCGAGGCTGTGCTTGAAATGAACCGCCATAACATCGGATCGCTCGTCGTCATGGAAGGCGCACGCATGCTGGGCATGTTCACTGCGCGCGACCTCATGCGAAAGGTGATTCCGGCCGCCCTGGACCCGCAGACCACGCAGGTGCGCCACGTGATGCATTCCGAGTACCCCGTGCTCTCACCGGACATGGGTACCGAGGAGGCCATGGAAATCTTCGAGATCCAGCACATTCGCCACCTGCCCGTGTTCGATCAGGGGCAACTCAAGGGCGTGCTCTCGATCGGCGACCTGGCGCGTTGGTGCGCGACAGCCAATCGCGTCGAGGCCGAATCCCTGCGCAACTACATTCACACGGGCGGCCTGCCGGGCTGAGTGCACACCGGGCCAGGTTCGTTGTCCGCACCCTCTTTCCAGGGAACCCTCTCCTTGGGCTGGCAATGTGACGCCGCCCTGCTAGGCTGCGGCGCATGTCCCTTGCCAGCCGCACCGCCCTTCCGGTCCGTCTCTTCTGCGTTTTCCTAGGCCTCTTCGTCGGCCTCCTCAGCCTGGGGGCGCGCGATTTCTCGGTTGCCGTGTACAACGTGGAGAACCTCTTCGATGTCGACGGCGTGGCCGCCTACGACGAATACCAAGTCCCCAGCTACACCCCCGCGCACCTGCGCACCAAGCTGCTCAACGCCTCCGAGGTGGTCGCGCGTCTCACGCCCACGGGCCAGGGGCCGGACATCATTTTCTTCCAGGAAGTCGAGGTGGACCAGACCCCTTCGCCCGCCAACAAAGCCCTGCGCGACCTGCTCGCCCCGGTCGCCTCGCGCAAGGTGTCGGAGCTCCTTTCCGCCCCGCTCGACCCCGCCCAGGCCAGCTGGCCCTCCGAGGCCTGGCTGCTCAAGGCCCTCGAGGACCGCGGCCTCACCGGCTACACGGTGGTGGCGGGCTCCGATGGCGAGACACGCCACGAGGATGGCAACACCCGCGCGATCAAGAATGTCATCTTCACGCGCTTTCCTGTCGTTGAGGTGCGCCAGCATCCCGTCGAGAACGCCCGCAACATCCTCGAGGTTCAGGTCAAGGTGGACGGCACCCACACCCTCCATCTTTTCGGCAACCATTGGAAGTCCGGCGCCTCCGACGAGAGGACCGAACGGGTGCGCGTGCAGAATGCGCGCGTGCTGCGCGCGCGCCTCGACGAGCTGCTCGCCCAGGATCCGCAGGCTGACATCATCATCGGCGGCGACTTCAACAGCCAGTACAACCAGAAGGCCCGGTACCCGAAGATGCAGCAGACCGGCATGAACGACATCCTGCGCTCCCAGGGCAACGAAACCGCCCTCCTGGGCGGCGCCGCCGACCTCTACAACCTTTGGTACGAGCTTCCGAACCAGGCCCGCGGCAGCGACACCTACCGCGGCGAGTGGGGCACCCTCATGCAGCTGCTGGTCAGCCGTGGCCTCTACGACGGCGCCGGCGTCCAGTATGTGGACAATTCCTTCCGCGTGGGGCGCATCGCAGGGCTCAACGAAAACGCCGACGGCACGCCCTTCCGCTGGAGCAACGGCGGCAACGCCGGTTCGGGCTTCTCGGATCATTTCCCCATCATCGCCCAGTTCACCACGCCCGATCACCCCGACCGTTCCCGCTGGATGAAACTGACCAACCCCTCGGACGGCCAGACTCCCGCGGCCCCCGTGCCCGTCAGCGTCTCCGTCTCGGATCTCGCCGCGCGCGCCCGCAATGCCTCCGAGCCCGGCCTCAAGCTGCGCGACGGCACCCACAACGGGAAACTGTTCCTCGTGAAGGCGAGCGTCGCCTCCCTCAAGCCCCTGAGCGTGGAGCTCAATGGGGAAACCTGGGAGATCTATGCCCCTGATCGCTCCCTAGGGGATTCCCTGCGTTCCACGTGGACCGGCGGTTCCACCGTGCGTTTTTATGGCGAATTGGGCCAATTTAAGGGCCGTTGGCAGTTCGTGATCAGGGACCGTTCCTGGCTACTGACTTCCGAGTAAACCCCACTCCATTCTTGCGTAGCCACCCCGGCCTTCGCAAATTTTCATCATGCGGTTATTTCAGCTTCTGCCGATCGTCCTGCTCCTTAGCTGTTTGTCGACCACCTCCTCGGCCGCCATCACCCGCCTCTACGAGCAAAAGTTCCCCGTGACCGATTCCGAATTGATCCGTCTCAGGGCGGAGCTGTTCAGTGGCAGCATCGATATCCTCACGGACGACGTCCCCGAAATCCGCGCCACCATCCGTGCCGTCTACGAGGTGGAGACCGAGCAGGATGCAGACCGCATCCATTCCAAGCTTCGCATCGGCATGCAGCGTTCGGGTGCGCAGGTCGACGTGACTGCCGACTACGGCAGCGACATCCACTGGACCTTCGAGAATTGGCCGCCCGTCAAGCTGGCCCTCACGATCGTCGTGCCGCGCCATTCGAACCTCGATCTGTCCACGCGTGACGGCAGCATCACCGTCGCCCGCATGAAGGGCATCATGAAGGCGCGCACCACCTCGGGCATCATCTTCTTCCGCGGCGTCGAAGGCTCGATCGAGGCCGAGAGTGATTACAGCGACATCATCATTTCCCACTGCACGGGCGACCTGAAGCTGCGCTGCGTGAGCGGCGAGTTCCGTGTCGGTCCCGTGGGCGGCCTCGCCGATGTGTACGGACATGGCGGCGAGATCGAGGCGGCCCCCTCCTGCCGTGGCATCAAGGCAGAGACCAGCGGCGCCGACCTTGCCGTCGGCTTCCGCCATCCGCTCTCCACCCCCGCCACGCTTCGCACAGGCGGCGGCAACATCATCCTCACCCTCGACAAGCGGAGCGCCGCCTCGCTGGAGTTGCGTGCCTCCCTCTTTGGCAAGGTCGTTTGCGTGAAGGACAGCCTCCCGCTTTCCGCGACCGCGGGCGCCCTCGGCAAGAGCCGCTTCACGGGTTCGCTCAACGGCGGCGGCGCGCTCATCGAGGCCCGCGCCAGCGGCGGCTCCATCTCGATCATGGCCGACACCGCCACCGACTGAAGCCCGGCGCAGTTTTCCCATTCCAGGGACGCGGTGCATTTTCTTGCACCGCGTTTTTTTTGCCCCGATTTTCCTGTCTCCATGGGCCTCATCGACACCCACACCCACCTCGAATCCTTTGCCCGCAAGGGACAGCTCCCCGGGATCCTGGCCCGCTCACGCGAGGCCGGACTCGAGGCCCTTGTGACGATCGGCACCGGGCCGGAGGACTGGGACCTCTACCGTGGCATCGCCCGCGACAACCCGGGTTTTGTGCATTACACCGCGGGCCTTCATCCCTGCTCCGTGGGGGAGCGCTGGAGCGAGGACCTGGCCACCCTGGAATCCTTCTGGGAGCACGAGACACCGCCGGTGGCTCTCGGCGAGACGGGGCTGGACCGCTTCCACTTGCCCAAGGACGATGCCGCCGCCGCCGAGCGGATTTTCCGCTGGCAGCGCGCCGCCTTCGCCGCGCAGCTCGAGCTCACGCGCCGCCTCGGCTGCCCGCTCGTGGTCCATTCGCGCGGCGCCTTCGCCGAATGCGTGGAGATGGTCGATGCCTCGGGTGTGGACTGGTCGCGCGTGGTCTTCCATTGCTTCACGGAGAACGAGGCGGAGATGGCGGAACTTGTGCGCCGCGGCGGCTTCGGCTCCTTCACGGGAGTGCTGACCTACAAGAGTGCGGACAACGTGCGCCAGGCGGCGCGCCTGCAGGGCCTTTCGCGTTTCATGCTTGAGACGGATGCGCCCTACCTCACGCCCATGCCCCATCGCGGGAAACCCAATGAGCCCGCCTACCTGCGCCACACGGCGGAGTTTTCCGCCACCGTCTTCTCCGTTTCCTTCGACGAACTCGCGGCGGTGAGCACGCGCAACGCCCGCGCCTTCTACAGGCTGGGCTGAACAGCTTCGGAGCCGAAAGGGCTCAGGCCTCGTCGAACTTCCTCGAGAACAGCGCCTCGAGCTCGTTGAGCATCGCCAGGGCGTCCTCACCCTTGGCGAGGAACTTCACCTTCGAACCCTTGCCCGCGGCCAGCATCATGAGACCCATGATGCTCTTGCCGTTGACCTGCTCCTCGTCCTTCTCGACGAAGACGTCGGATTTGAACTTGTTGGTGATGCGCACGATCATGGCCGCAGGACGGGCGTGGATGCCCATCTTGTTCTGCACAACGAGCTCCCTGGAGAGCTGCTGGGCTGCGGCGGATGAAGTGTCGGATTTGTCCATGGAGGGATTTAGGCAATTCATAAGTTTCCTCCCGAGGCCCGGCTTGCAACCCTAAAACCGTCTCACCAATTTCCACCCATGCCCAAGACCGCCATCATTGTCCCCTGCCGTCTCGAATCCACCCGTTTTCCCCGCAAGCTCTTACATCGCATCAAGGGCCGTCCCTTGGTCCTCTGGGTGGCCCAGCGCATCGCCGAGCAGGCCCCGGGCATCCCGCTGCATTTCGCCGTCGACCACCCCCTGCTCGCGGAACCTCTCGAGGCCGCCGGCTTTCACACCATCGCCACCAGCCCCGACCACCAGAGTGGCACCGACCGCATTGCCGAGGCAAATCGCTCCATTGGCGCTGATTATGTCATCAATGTGCAGGCGGACGAACCCCTGGTGAGCGGTTCCCAGTTGCGCCTGCTCGGCGAGCTCATCACCGGTCCCGTGGCCATGGCGACCCTTTCGACCCCCTTCCGCCTCGCCGCCGATTTCCTCAACCCCAACCAGGTCAAGGTCGTCGTCCGCAACGACGGGCGCGCACTCACCTTCTCCCGCTCGCCGCTGCCCTACGCCCGCGACCTCGGCGGCAAGGTCGACGACGCCTGGGTTGCCGCCAATCCCTGCCAGCGCCACCTCGGCCTCTATGCCTACAAGGCCGACCTGCTGGCCCGCTTCGCCACGCTGCCCATGGGCCGCTACGAGCGCATCGAGAAGCTGGAGCAGCTGCGCGTGCTGGAGAACGGTTTCGACATCGCCGTCGGCACCACCGAGGACCCGACCATCGGCGTCGACACGCCCGAGGACGCCGAGAAGTTCGAGGCCGTCCTGGGCTGAGTATCCAGGCCGTGGATACAGACATGTCAACGGGCGAAGTTCCTGAGACCTGCCCCGAGCGGAGCCGAGGGGCCTCCGAGTGAAGTCCCGAGCCATAAGCCCCTAAGGCCCCGAGCAGCGTCGAGGGGCTTACTTCCCAACCACCTGCACTGCCGCATGCACCGCGATCGCGGGCACCCGCACGCGTGCGATGCCGTCCGCGTACTCGAAGTCCAGGGCCTGCTCACCGGGCAGCAGGCGCAGCGCGGCGGGCCTGCGCTCGAGACGCAGCCTCAGGACGCACGGGCCCACGGGCTCGATGGTGTCGATGAGCGTCTGGCTGCGATGGGGGCCTGACACGTTGACCAGGTGCACGGTCAGCAGGCCGTCCCTGCTGCGCATCGGGATGAGTTCGAGCGCGGGGCTGCCCTCGAGTTCGGCAAGGGGTTCCGGAAAGAGTCGCGTCACCAGGCTCGCCAGCTGCGCGCGAAGCGTTTCCTCGTGCCGCTCCTGGTATTCCGTGCCCGCATCGAAGGGCAGCACCGCGACCAGGCCCTTGCCCAGCACGTGCAGGCTGGCCTTGCGCTCCCCCTCGGGGCGTTCGCCGAGCTCGGCGCGGTAGAGCGCGAGCGGCCCGCGTCCCACCAGCAGCAGGCGTCCGCCGTCCCGCACGTGGGCTTGGAGCTCGTCGCGGAAACGCGGCTCCACCACCTCCCAGTCGGGCACCACGACCAGGGGCCAGTCTGCCAACCGCCCCTGCAGGTGGTGCTCGCTCACCACGTCCACGGCGCACCTGCTCTCCGTGAGCGCCTCCAGCAGGCCCGACAGCGGAGAAAGCGAGCGTTGGAACAGGGCCTGCGTGCGCCGGTAATGGCCCGGTGTCGAGAGCAGCAGCGCGATCTGCGGCACGGGCCTGCCGCCGTGGCTGAAGGCCTGCCGCGCCCGCGCGAAACGTGCCACCTCGCCCGCGAGCGGCATCTGCTCGGTGAAGATGGAGCCGTCGCGTCGCTGTCTGAAATAGGTCTGGAAGCCGCCGCCCAGCGCCACCACCAGCGCCGCCTCGCGTTGCAGCTGCACTGCGCTCTTGAGGGCGCGGCCGTCCTTGTCGGGCACGCGCACGAAGCTCCAGGCCATGAGGTCCCAGGGCTTGCCCTGCTGTGCGAGGTAACGCGCCGAGAGGCGGGCCGAGTTCACGCTGTCCTCGGGCGAGAGATCCCCCGAGAGGAAGTCCAGCGGCAGCCGCACGGGCTCCGCCATGTAGTCGCTGTAGGCCCAGTTGCTCGTGAGCTGGAACTCCGGGTGGCTCGCCTTGAGTTCGCGCAGGTAATACGCCACGTGGTCGCGGAAGGCCTGACGGTTGAACTCCAGGAATTCCTCCCAGTGCGGCTGCCCCGGCGTGCGCGGCAGCGTCGTTGCCCCCGTGGCCGCCCCGAAGGCCTTCGCAGCCGCCTCACCATAGTCGGGCTGCGCCACCCAGCACTCGCCGTCGACCCAGGCCCCGTCCAGCCCGTAGCTTCCCGCCAGCTCGCGCAGCTGCGGCACGAGCAGCTTCCGGTCGTAGGGGCTGAAGGGTGATACCGCATTCGGATCCCGGCTGCCGTCGGCCCCGGTCACCGCCCAGTCGGGATGGAGCCGCAGCGCCTCGTTGTCCCAGACGCCCGAGTAGTGCAGGTACAGCGCCACACCATGACGTGCCGTCACCTCGCGCCAGGTGCGCAGAGGGTCGCCGACGAAGCCGGGGGCGCGGTTGCCCACGAGGGTGGGGTAGCTTGAGAGGCCTTTGTGGCCCTTGCCATCGATCTGGATGTAGTCCGGTCGGGCGTGCCTGATGATCGTCTCGATCATCTCCGGCGTGGTGTGCCTGCCCACCTCCGTGGCGTTCGGGCCCGCGTGGAAATCGAAATGGATGCCGAGAAAACTCTCCGTCCTGCGCAGGCGCGCCGGGGCGACCTGGGGTGTGGCGGTGCCCAGCTCCTTTGTCCCGCCAGCAGCCGGGGCCGCTGGTTCCAGGCCGGCCTCACCCAGCGCCGAGGCCAGCCCTACGCCGAACGCGAACACTCCGCTCAGCAGACGCCGCGCCCCTTCAGGGCGGGTGGGCCGGGGTGCGGGCCTGTGCATGGGCGTGGGGATGCTGCGCATCGCCCTTTGGAAATAGCGATGCCCCGGCCCCATGCAAACCCGCTCGTGCAACAAAAAACGCGCCCCGGGCGGGAGCGCGTCTTGCCAAAGGGGGCAATCCTATGCCCGCCTCAGATCTTGCCGGCCTTGCGGGCCTCGACCAGGCGGTAGAAGTCCAGGAAGAGCGGGTCGGCGTCGTTCGGGCCGGGGGCCGCCTCGGGATGGTACTGCACGCTGAAGACGGGAAGCGTCTTGTGGCGCAGGCCCTCGACCGTGTTGTCGTTGAGGTTGATCTCGGTGACGATGCCGCCGCCGCGCACGATGCTGTCCGGGTCCGTCGCGAAGCCGTGGTTCTGCGCCGTGATCGAGACCTTGCCCGTCTCGATGTTCTTCACGGGCTGGTTGCCGCCGCGGTGGCCGAACTTCAGCTTGAAGGTCGTGCCGCCGATCGCGTGCGTGACCATCTGGTGCCCGAGGCAGATGCCGAAGGTCGGGTAGTGCGGCAGCAGCGCCGTCACCGTCTTGTGGATGTAGGGCAGCGCGGCCGGATCACCGGGACCGTTCGAGAGGAAGACGCAGTCGACGTTGTGCTCGCGGATCTCCTCGGCGGTGGCGGTGGCCGGGAAGACCATCACGTCGAAGCCATGGCGCACGAGCTTGCGGAAAATGGTGTACTTGGCGCCGAAGTCGAAGGCCGCGACCTTGAACTTGTGCTTGGGCGTCACGGGCGTGCCGAAGGTGGTGCCCACCGGCAGGTAGGCCGTGTTGTGGTTCGAGGAGGCCTCGGCCAGCCAGCGGTAGGGTTGCTTGGCCGTCACGTCCTTCACGTAGTCGCTGCCGGCCATGTCCTGCCAGGAGCGAGCGCGTTGCACGGCCTCCTCGGCGGTGATCGGCAGCGTGCTCAGGCAGCACTTCATCGCGCCATCCACGCGCAGCTTCTTGGTCAGCGCACGTGTATCCACCTCGCTGATACCGGGGATGCCGTACTTGCGCAGGTACTCGCCCAGCGACATGTTGGCGCGCCAGTTGCTCGTGATCTCGGAAAGCTCGCGCACCACGAAGCCGCTCGCCTTCGGCACCGAGGCCTCG
>JAHFTI010000563.1 GCA_023265535.1 Opitutaceae bacterium | reverse complement strand
TGAGATCGCCCAATAAGGCGCCTTTCAGACCCGGCCCCCGCTTTTTTCCTTTAAGGAGCGGGGGCTTTTTATTGGGGTGGGGGCATGATTCTTCCCAAAGCCAACCGTCTCACGCCCGAGCAACTCGATGAAGTCACCGCGATCGTGGCCGAGTTTGGCTGCCGCATCCAGCCAATCGTCGGGGCGGTCCGCAGCATCTACGCCATCCTGGGCGACGAGCGCGATGAGCTGATGATCAACCGCATCGAGGGCCTCGAGTACATCGAGCGCATCGACCGGATCCAGTCGCAGTTCAAGCTGATGGACAAGCGCAGCGACCTCGCCACGCATCGCATCCGCGTGGGCGGCGTGACGCTGGGCGAGAAATTGCTGGTGATCGCGGGGCAATGCACGATCGACCCGAAGAATCCGAACTATTTCTACGAGACCGCGGCCGCCGTGAAGGAGGCGGGCGCCGACTCGATCCGCGGCGGCGTGTGGAAGCCGCGCACCAACCCCTACAGCTTCCAGGGCGACGCGAAGTCGCTCGACATCCTCATGGAGGGTTCGCGCCGCACGGGGCTGCCCGTGGACGCCGAGGTGATGGACGAGGAGCAGGTGGAGCTGGCCCTCGACGCGGGCGTGCACATGCTGCAGGTCGGTGCGCGCAACGCGCTGAACTATTCGCTGCTGCGCACGATCGGCCGCGAGGTGGCGAAGCGCCCGGACGCGGTCGTGCTGCTGAAGCGCAGCATCCACATGGGGCCGATCAGCGAGTTCATCTCGGCGGCCGAGTACATCGCGGCCTTCGGCAATCCGAACGTGATCCTGTGCCCGCGCGGCACCTCGCCGACGATGGACGGCTACCGCAACCATCCCGACGAGAGCATCACGCCGCTGCTCAAGGAAAAGACCTGGGCGCCCGTGGTGGTGGACCCCTCGCATTCGGTGGGCAAGGCGAGCTACGTGCCCGCCTGCGCGCTGGCGGCGGTGGCCTACGGCGCGGACGGGCTCTGCATCGAGTCGCACGTCAGCCCGAGCCACGGCATCGGCGACGACCCGAAGCAGGCGCTCACGCCGGATGTATTGAAAAAGTTGATACAGCAGGCGCGCCAGCTGCGGGCGCTGCGCCGGGGCTGAGCCCGGGAGGGGCTGGCGCGCTTCGGGAGGAGGAAGGAGCGGCTCAGTTGACCGGGAGGGCCTTCAGGGCGGGGGCGCTGGCGGCGGCGCCGACGTAGCCGACCGCGCCCGGGGTCCTCGCGACGAAGGCGACGAGGTCGGCCTCGGAGTCGAAGGAGTCGGGGGCGATGCCCTTGCCGGTGAAGACCTGCTTTTTCCAGAATTTCTCGAACTGGTCCGTCGAGCGCGAGGTGTAGGCCTGGATGGCGGCCTCATGGCTGGGGCCGGACTTGAGCACGGCGAGTCGGATGGGCGTGCCATCGTCCCAGCGGGATTTCGTGCCGAGCAGGATGTTCTTGGCGTCCTCCTTGGAAAGGGCGGAGACCTTCACGTCCGGATGTGCGACGATGGCGGGTGCACCGAGAAGGGAGGCGGCCAGGAAGCTGGCCAGGCAGAGAAGGGAGAGGAAGGCTTTCATGGTGGGCGTTCTCTGGTTTGGGCTCAGAAGCTGATCGTGCTCTTCAGCACGAAGTAGTTCCAGTTCTTGGCCCAGGTGCCCGGGTTGCCATTCCAGTTACCGTTGTTGTGAATGAGGCTGGTGCCGCTGAAGAAGTGGTGCTCCAGCTTGACCTGCCACCACTCGGTCAGTGCGTAGCTGCCACCGATCGCGAGGTCCCTGGTGTAGTTGGTGTGCGCGGGCACGGCCAGCTGGGTGCTGCCGCTGCGGTCGTTGCGGTCGGGGAAGTCCTCGCCGTAGTAGGCGCCGACGCTGAATTTCCTGTTCACCTGCCAGGAGCCCATGACGTAGAAGTTGTCTGAGCGTCCCTCGCTGGGCTTGGGATTGGGGCCGGTGACGGCGCTGGTCAGCAGGATGTCGGTGTTGGTCTGCGAGTACTCGGCGGCGAAGACGAAGTCCTTCCAGGTGTACTCGAGACCCGTGTGCCAGGTCAGGTAGTCGACCTTCATGCTGCCGGGTGTGTTGGCGAGGTAGGTGTTCCAGGTGGTCACGCCGACCTGCTGAGGAGCCATGCGGTTGTCGGAGGGCTGGTAGGCCATCTCCTGTGCGGTCCAGACGCGGCCCTTGATGCTGAGCTTGGGATAGACACCACAGGTGAAGACGGCACGCAGGCCCTCAACGGGGGTGTTCCAGATGAGGCTGCCGCCGTACACCTCCTTGAAGGAGACCTCCTCGATACGCAGGAGGCCGCCGGAGGATTGGGTGCGCAGCATGTTGGAGTCGCCCTTCACCTTGTCCTTGGTGCCGACGTAGAAGTTGTATTCGAGGGAGCCGGCCTTCTCGGAGCTGAAGGTACCATAGGTGCCCAGGCCGAGGTAATTGTTGGCGATGGGGCGAAAGCCCTTCGGGTAGGCCATGGTCGGGAGGGAGGCCATGGGGCGGATGGAGTCGAGATCCAGGACCTCATTGTAGAAGCCGCTCGGGGTCTTGGTGTAGCCGAGGCGCACGCCGAACTGCTCGTTCTGCTGCCAGTCCAGATTGGCGAAATCGATCAGGATGTCGTTGTAGCCCTCGAGCTGGTAGGCGTACACCTGAGCCATGGCACGCAGGCCGTTCTTGAAGCGATAGGAGCTGTTGAGGGTGAGCTCGATGACGTTGAGATCGAGGGAATCCTTGGTGTCTCCCAGGTAGTTGTAGGTGTCGGAAATGGCGGCCGTGGCGCTAATGGAACCATGGAAGGCGAGAGGCGAGTTCGCTGCCGAGCACAGATGCGGAGTGGCGCAGAGGGCACCGAGCACGAGGAGGGAGGACAGGTGGGATTTCATGGCTTGTGGGTACTGTCTCTTCGGCCAGGGGTGAACGGGCCTGTCTGGCGTGAGGGCAGAATGCTCTCATCGGCGCGCAGGTAGGCTTCTTGAGCCGGCTACTGGGCTGCCTAAGCAGGCCTTATCCTCAAGCAGGGTCTGGACATGCCGCGGCCTCAGCCGTGGTGACTGGAGTGCCGGTGGTGGCGCTGGCGGCTGCGGCGGCTGCGGCGCTTGCTTCGCAAGCCCAATAAACGTAATACTTTGC
>JAHFTI010000562.1 GCA_023265535.1 Opitutaceae bacterium | reverse complement strand
TGTGGGTCACCCCGTCCCTGATCTGGTCCACGGAAAACCACCCGCCATCCATGATCTCGGCGGGATTGAGCGTCACCGGGCCGTCGTAGCGGGCGCGGTAGATCCAGAGAAACTCCTGCGCGGTCTCCTCGCAGGCAAGCAGGCGCAGCCAACGCTCCGGCTTCCTGGGCAGCGTCACGCCAACCTCCTCCTGAAGTTCACGCACCGCGGCCGTGTCATAGTCCTCGCCCGCGTCGAGGTGTCCGGAGCACGAGGCGGACCAGACGCCGGGCTCGGCATCCTTCTGCATCGAGCGCTGCTGGAGAAAGATTTCCCCGTTGCTGTTGAAGAGGAAGATATGCACGGCGCGGTGCAGGAGCTTGCGGGCATGCACCTCGTGGCGCGGGGCGCTGTACAGCACCTGATCCCGCTCATCCACCACATCAAAGAGTTCGTCCGGGTTCTGCCCGGCCTTTACATTCGCGTCCATTCGTGTCCATTCGTGAGGCAACACGTGCCTATTTGTCATGCCGAAAATTGAAATCAATCAAGTCGCCGAGATCCTGAAGCGCAACAAGGCGGATTCCTCCCTGCTGCGAGCCGTCGTGGAGGAAATGAACCTCCTCGCCCGTGCGGAGGCCGACGAGGAGAAGCCACCGGCAGTGAAGAAACAGCACGTCATCGTCATCTCCGACCCCGACGGGCGCTTCCCCAACGAGGACTTTGCGGGCTGGGTCGTGCAGATCCCCGACAACGAGAGCCCTGTCACCACGATGGAGCGCATTTTCCGCGCCTCCTATGAGTTCAATGCGAGCAAGAAGGGTCGCCTTCTTCCCGTGAAGACCGTGGGCGAAGCCATTGAGAATGTGCCCGCCAAGCATTTCAAGGAAGCCGAGGTCTGGGTGAAGACCAAGAACCCCGTGCTCGTGCTCAAGTCCGACAACATCATCCCCAAGGACAAGTCCTCCGGGCGCCGCGACGACGACGAGGACGACGAGTAAGTCACTTTTGTCCGCGCGAGGCTCTCCATGGGCCTCGCGCTTTTTTTTCGCCCGGGCGGGACTCCGTAAGCGTCCCTGGGGGCAGCCCAGATCAAGGGAGTTCCCAAATCGACGGCTTCATGCCGCGTGCAGCCACCGCCCTTGAAAGGGCCGCTAGATCGAGCTTGGAACCCGGGCGCACGTTGTGGGTGCTGTACCAGCCCCGAGGCATCTCCACGGCAAACTTGGCAGGCTTCTGTGAACGCACCGAGGTCTCATCGAAGGAGTGCAGGGGGTAGATCTCCTGCAGCACGCCCTCGGCGTCGAAAAAGCCGATATCCAAGGGCGTGGGGGTGTTCCGCATCCAGAAGCTCATGACCTGCGGCTTCTTGTAGATGAAGATCATGCCGTCGTTCGGCCCCAGGTCGCGCCGGTGCATCAGGCCTTGCTGCTGTTCGGCAGGCCAAATTGCCACCTGGATGCGGGCGTTTTCCGTTCCGATCCTGATGTCGAAGAATTCCTTGAACCCCTTCGGCGATTCGGAAACGACACTGCCCTGCGGCTTCGGATCACTGCAGCCAGGTGTGGCAAAAGCGAGAGGGATGAGCAGAAGGCCGAGAAGACGGGTAGTGCGCACGTTCACGGGAAACAAATCAGCGGGCGCCAGAGGGACTGCCAAGCAATTTTGCAACCCCCTGTCTGACGCCCATGGTTTCGGCTACTACAGCGGGGGCAATGAGGAGCACTCCCTAAAGGCCGCGCACCTGGCCTTCGGCTGGTCGCCCATTTTACCTTTTCACTCAGGGTAGGGGCTTTATGCAAGTGATCTGAGGATATTTTCTGGTCAAAACTGCGGGGCTTTCCTTTAGTAAGACCACTGGCGTGCCGAGTTTAACCCTCACCGCACCCGCTTATGTCACGGCCCAAAACTGCGCTCATCGTTGATGATGAAGTACACGTTAGAGTGTATTTACGCATGTTGCTGAAACAGCTAGGCGTTACAACTATCCATGAGGCAGGCTCATCGGAGGAGGCCCTCGAACTCTTCCGCACCCATCGTCCCGAGGTTGTGCTGCTCGATCTCATCCTCCCCGGCGCCACCCCCCAGCAAATTTTCAACGAGCTGAAACACATTGATCCCGACGTGCCAGTGATTGTCGTTTCCGCCCAGAATTCGCTCAAGGTGGTCGAGGAAATGCACAACATGGGTGCCATCGCCTACATCCTCAAGCACACCCCTCGCGATCAGATGATCCGCATGATGGGCGAGGCCTTGGATTGGGTGGATGAGGAGCCTAGCGAGACCTGAGCCAATCGCCCAGCTCGAGGTCATTCGAAAGTTCGCGGCAGCTGCGGTATTCCGCCCCCATGAGGCTGCTGTAGCCCGGTTCGCCAAAGCGCCTGCAATGGAGCAGCACGCGTGCGTGTTGACCCGGTGCACGCACCAGCCGCCCGAGTGCCTGGTTCACCTTCTGCATGCCCGGAATCTGATAGACGGTGCGGAAGGCTTGGTCGCGGCCTTTGCGCGCGAGTTGAGCCATGCGGGCATGCTGGATCGCATTGACCTCTGGCAGCGCCGGTCCGACCACCATCGCACGGTCCACGCGGCCGCCGAGCAGGTCGATGCTTTCGGCAAAACTTGAGCCGAGGATCAGGAAGAGAACCTGGGCTTGAGTGAGGGAGCTTTCAACCCAGGAGGCCTGTTCCGACAGTTCGAGGTTTCGCGCCTGCAGGCTGACCTTCACGTCGCGATGGGAGCCCTCGAGTTGAGCGAGGATCGACTCCGCATAGGCATAACTGGGAAAGAACACGAGCAGGGGGCCGAGACCGCCCAGAGTGGTGGCCCACTGTCCGATGGTCTCGGCCGTGGTGGCGAGGTGACGCTCACGATGCTGAAAACTGGTGTCGACGCGGAGATCGACCGCCATGTCGTAGGCGGAGTCGCGCCACGGTGCGGGCGCACGGAGATGCACGCAGGCGCGGGCCTCGGCACTGGCTTCGACGCGCAGCAGTTCCGCGCCCGTGGTGAGCTTGCGAAAGAGTTTTTTGCTGTCGCGTTT
The DNA here is from genome assembly GCA_023265535.1 of Opitutaceae bacterium. GTDB lineage: Bacteria > Verrucomicrobiota > Verrucomicrobiia > Opitutales > Opitutaceae > MWDT01. The sequence continues at coordinate 114 of JAHFTI010000562.1, read as the reverse complement.
CGTGAGGCTGCCAAGCTTGCCCTCCGCAACGGCTGCAGGTTCGTCGCCTTCCTTCATTTTGCTCAGCGGCTCGGGGGCAGGGGCGGTGTAGGCCGCCTCCAGGCCCAGGGCCTC
>JAHFTI010000561.1 GCA_023265535.1 Opitutaceae bacterium | reverse complement strand
GTCGGAGGCGACCCCGAGCGCAAGCCTGTGCTGGTCGCCCACGGGGGCGCCCTCTCCGCGGCCCAGGGCCGCCAGTTCCTGCACTTCAGGGCCCCGGCCGCGCCCGGCGCCTACCGGCTCTTCCTCTACGGCAACCGCGGCGACGCCGCCGCCACCGCCAACTTCCCCTTCCTGGTGGAGGCCGCCCCCGCGGGTCGGCCCTCCAGGTAGTTTGTTTTCGGATACACCCTCCATCAAAAGCCCGGGCCCGCCGGGCCTCACCACCATGCACCTGCGCACCACCCTCCTCTCCCTACTGCTCGTCGCCGCCGCCACGCTGTGCTCCGGCGCCACCACCGCCGCCGCCACCGCGCCCGAAACGGCGCCGGCACCCTACCCGGCCCCCGCGGGCGGCACCCGCCCCCTCAACCTTGAGATCGGCGGCGAATGGGTCGGCAACGGCATCTCCTTCAGCGCCTACCGCCGCGGCCAGAGCCCGCACGGGGCCGGCCCCACCGAGGAACAGGTGCTCGAGGACCTGCGCATCGTCTCGAGACACTGGGGCCTCCTGCGCACCTACGAGCTCACGCCCGCCAACGAGGCGGCCCTCCGCCTCGCCCGCCAGCACAGGATCCCCGTGCGCTTCCTGCTGGGCATCTGGATCAACCCCGAGAAGACACCCGAGGACCGCGCCCGCAACGAGGCCCAGGTCTCCGCCGGCATCAGGGCCGCACGCGAGTACCCCGAGCTGGTCGCAGGCCTGCTCGTCGGAAACGAGACCCAGGTCGAGTGGACCGGCCACCCGGTCGCCCCCGAGGTGCTCCTCCGCTGCATCCGCGAGGTGCGCGCCGGCACCACCGCCCCCGTGTCCGTGGCCGACGACTACAACTTCTGGAACAAGCCCCGCGCCGCCGCCATCGCCGCCGAGATCGACTTCATCACCCTGCACATGTACGCCCTCTGGAACGGCCGCGGCCTTGAGGAGGCCATGGAGTGGACCGCCGGCATCTACAGGGACATCCAGTCCCGCCACCCCGGCAAGATGATCGTCATCGGCGAGACCGGCTGGGCCACCAGCCACGACCCCGCAAAGTCCGCCCCCGGCCAGGAGGCCGCCCTCATGAAGGCGCCCACCGACGAGGCCAGCCAGCTCGTGTATCTGCGCCAGCACTACGCCTGGGTCGCACGCCACCGCGTGCCCACCGTCCTCTTCGAGGCCTTCGACGAGGAGTGGAAGGGCAGCGGCTCCGGGAAGAACCCCCTCGAGGCCGAGAAGCACTGGGGCGTCTTCGACGAGAACCGCCAGCCCAAGTCCTCCTTCAGGACCCTCCTGCGCGAGGTCCCCTTCGCCACCCGCCGCCTCTGAGCTGGGAAGGGGTCACATCTTTACACTTTACACGCAACCGGGCGGGCCCGGTTGCGTGTAAAGTGTAAAGATGTGACCCCTTCTGAAATAGAGCTCCGAAGCCTGCCCGCGCCCTGCATTGACCGGCGCCGGGGCGGGGTGCCATGATGCCGGCCTTTCCCCACCATGTCCTCACTCGCCCTTCCCGCAGGAGCCTCGCTCGCCCAAGGCGGCACCGGTTCCCCCACCCTCACCCTGAACGCGGCCTCCGGCAGCGCCCAGATCGCCCTGGTCGGCGCCACCGTGCTCTCCTACACCCCCGCCGGCGGCAAGGACCTGCTCTGGCTCTCCCCCGTCGCCACCTGCGCCGACGGCAAGCCCATCCGCGGCGGCGTGCCGCTGTGCGGACCCTGGTTCGGCCCGCACCCCTTCGTGCCCTCCGCCCCCCCCCACGGCCTGATGCGCACACGCCTCTGGGACCTCGTGCGTGTCGAGGCCCTCGCCGAGGGCCGCCTGCGCGCCGAATTCCAAACGGCCTTCCCCGCCCAGAAGGAACTCGGCTGGCTGCACCACGCCGCCGCCACCTTCGTCGTCACCGTCGGCGCCACGCTCACCATGGAGCTGAGCTTCCGCAACACGGGCGGCACCCCCTTCGTGCTCACCAACGCCCTCCACACCTACTTCAGCGTGGGTGACGTGCGCCAGGCCCGCGTCGAGGGCCTCTCCGAGCGCGAATACATCGACTTCAACCCGGGTGCGGGCGCGCGCCGCCACGCCGGCCCCGGCCCCGTCTCCCTCACCGGCGAGGCAGCCCACTTCTACCTCAACAGCGCCCCGGTCCGCCTCGTCGACCCCGTGCTCGGCCGCGCCATCAGCCTGCGCGGCTGGGGCTCCTCCACCACCGTGCTCTGGAACCCCTGGGAAAAGACCGGCCTGAGCCTCGGCGACATCGGCGCCGAGTGGCCCCGCTTCCTCTGCGTCGAGAACGCCAATGTTCCCGACAGCTCCGTCCTCCTCGCACCCAGCACCAGCCAGCACCTCGGCGTCGAGATCAGCTGCGCCGCGCTCTGATCCCCTGACAACGGAAAAGGCACGGGGCTCGCCGCCCCCGCCATGCGCGGGTCGCGAGTTCTCCGTGCCTCCTTGACCTCCCCCTCGGGGGACAAACCGGCGGACTCCTCAGCCGTGCAGCTTCCAGTCCTTGGGAAGCGAGCTGACCAGCTTCGACAGGCTGTCCGAGTCCGCCTCGGCTGAGACGAGAACGAGTTCCTCATGGTCGCGCACCGCCACGCACACCTTCAGGCGCTCGCCCGCCTCCGCGTTCCCGAGCACCCAGACACCCACCAGGGTGCCCGGCTCACGCACCGACACGACGCGCTGGTAACCGCGACCGGCCAGGGCCTCGTCAGCCCCGGACCAGCCCGCCGCCGCAGCCGCGGTGTCGTTGCCCACGCGGTACACGCCAACGCTGGCCCCGCGCAGGGCCGAGATCGCCACGCGCCCCTCGGAGGGCATGTTGGGGATGAAGCTCGCCCCGGTGCGTATCAAAAGTGTGGATACATAACCCAGGTCCAGCTGCACCTGGACGCTGCGCCCCCCGGGGCTCGATAGGCTGTCGCGAAGCGAGGCCAGCTCGCGCGAGGGGGTCAGCAGGCTCCAGGCGGCGACGGCCAGGAACAGCAGCGAGGTCAGCATCGCCAGCCCGCACCAGGCAAACAGGCGGCCCCAGGTGAGGCGGCGCCGCGGCTTCGCAGTCGTGACAGGGAGCGGGGGAATAGTGTTCATGGCCTTTTTCCTCCCGGGGCTCAGCCC
>JAHFTI010000560.1 GCA_023265535.1 Opitutaceae bacterium | reverse complement strand
GCGTTCCTGCGGGTATGAGATCCTCACGGCCGCCAACGGCCCCGAGGCCCTGCTGGCCTGGGGGCGCGCGAAGGATCGCATCGCGCTGCTCCTGACGGACGTGGTGATGCCGGAGGGGATCAACGGGATCGAGCTGGCCCTTCACCTGCGCGGGGAGACGCCGGGGCTCAAGGTGATCTTCGTGAGCGGCTACAGCAGGGAGTTCAACGAGCTGGGATGCAACCGGGTGAGTGACGCCGAGTACCTCTCCAAGCCCTTTGAGTTGCAACAGCTCACCCAGATCCTGCGACGGGTGCTCGGGCCGTCCTGACAGGGGAGGGGCGCCCTGCATGCCGGATAACGCGCCGGCGCAGCACCCGAGGTAAGATTTTTCCTCATTATGGAGAAATTGTGCAAGGCTTCGGGATCGTGCCGCACGGAAGAGGGCCTCTTTGTTGGGATGCTCCCCTCACAGTGCGGCGGTCCGCCCCCTGGCTCCTCTCCGCGGTGATTTGGTTCCCAAAGCAATCCTCCTCCCCTCCATGCGACACCTTGGCTCCCTCCTTCTCCTGGGCCTGCTCTCAGCAGGCTCGCTCATCGCAGCCGCCCCCGCAGCCGCCCCTGCCGTGGATCCGTATCAGCCGATTCCCTACGTCAAGGTCGCCCACCCCGAGTGGACAAAGAATGCCACGATCTACCAGATCAACACGCGCCAGTTCACGCCGGAGGGCACCTTCCGCGCCGCCGAGAAACACCTTCCGCGCCTCAAGGCCCTGAACGTCGACATCCTCTGGCTCATGCCGGTCCATCCGATCGGCGAGAAGAACCGCAAGGGCGTGCTCGGCAGCCCGTATTCGGTGAAGGACTACCTCGCTGTGAATCCCGAGTTCGGCACCTTCGAGGACCTGAAGCATTTCGTCGACGCCGCCCATGCGCAGGGCATGAAGGTGATCCTCGACTGGGTCGCCAACCACACGGCCTGGGACAACGCACTGGTCACCCAGCATCCCGAATGGTACGAGCGCGACTGGAAGGGGGCCATGCGTCCGACCCCGTGGTGGGATTGGACCGACATCATCAACCTCGACTACCGCCAGCCCGGACTGCGCAAGTACATGATCGAGGCGCTCAAGTTCTGGGTGCGTGAGGCGGGCGTCGACGGCTACCGCTGCGACGTCGCCGGTTTCGTTCCGATCGATTTCTGGAATCAGGCGCGCAAGGAACTCGATGCCATCAAGCCGGTGTTCATGCTGGCCGAGTGGGAGTCGCGCGACATGCACGAGTACGCCTTCGACATGACCTATGCCTGGAGCTGGTACGAGGCCGTGCACAAGATCGCGAAGGGGCAGGCCGACCTGGGGGCGCTGTACAACTATTATTCCTGGAACGAGAGTTTCTATCCGCGCAACTCGATGCGCATGACCTTCGTGAGCAACCACGACAAGAACTCGTGGGAGGGCACGGGTCCGGAGGCCTTCGGGGAGGCCCTCAACGCGGCCATCGTGCTGTCGGTGGTGGGCGAGGGCATGCCGCTCATCTACAACGGCCAGGAGAATGGCGAGCCGAAGCGCCTGAAGTTCTTTGAGAAGGACACCATTGTCTGGAATGAGCAGCCGGTCACCGAGCTGTACCGCAGGCTCTTCGCGCTGAAGAAGTCCAACACGGCGCTCTGGAACGCCAACTGGGGCGCACTCATGGTGCACGTTCCCAACTCGGTGAACAGCGAGGTGCTCAGCTTTGTGCGCCAGAACAAGCAGGACAAGGTGTTTGCGGTCTTCAACTTCACCAAGGCGGCGAAGAAGGTGAAGTTCCAGGAGGCCCTCTGCCATGGCAGCTATGTGGAGTTCCTCAGCGGGAAGCCCGCGGTGATCGCAGACGGCACGGAGCTGGAGATCGAGCCCTGGGGCTGCAGGGTCTTCGTGCAGCCGCGCAAGTGAGCGGGCGGGGGGGCTGCATTTAGGAGTTCCTATTGGGCCAGACTGAGGCAAGGTGGAGTGCACTGTTCTGGCCCACCATGCAGAGCGCGCGTTCCACGACCCACCCGCCCCTCTCCGAGGGTGCCGTTCCGTTTGAGCAACGGCAGCGGCTCATCGGCGGGCTCCTCTGGCTGGGAGTCCTGGGGGAGTCTGCGATGGTGCTGGTGAAGAGCGCGGACAACGGGGAGTTCCTGCTGTACCATCCCACCCTGCTGCTGTTGTTCGGCTCCATCGTGATCTCGCTTTTCGCAGCGCTGTGGCGGAGGGGACCTGCCTGGTTTCGACTCTGTGCGCTGATCCAGCAGAGCCTGGTCTTCAGTGGAGTGATCCTGGCCTACATGGGGCCGTCAGCTTCACTCATGCTGTACCTGGTTTTCCTGGTCATGCTGATGGGCATGCTGTACGGGCTGCGTCCCCTGCTTTATTCGTATGCCGGGTGCCTGCTTCTGCTGCTGGTCGGCGCAGTGTTCTGGGTGGCCAGGGTGTTTCCGCTCGAAGGCGGCAACCATGCCGAATACCTGCATGCTCCCGGGCATTGGGTGCTCCAGGGCCTGGTTTTTGCCGTGGCAGGCGGGCTGATCTGCAGCGTGGCCTACTACCTTCTCAGGCAGAGCATCCGCTATCACCTGGAACAGGAAGAGATCCTGCGTGCGCTGGCGCGCGAGCAGCAGGAGCGGGCGCAGCTCGAGATGGCGCGCCTGCAGGAGTTCGTGGCGCTCTTCAAGTCCATCCCGGTCGGCGTGGCGGTGCTGCGTGACAGGCGCATCGCCGACCTCAACGACAGCATGGGGGAGATCTTTGGCTACCGGCGCGAGGAGATGGTGGGGCAGTCGACCCGCATGGTGTATGAGAGCGACGAGGAGTACCAGCGCGTCGGCGAGGTCACCTACGGACTCATGCGCCTGGGGCAGCCCGCCCAGGTCGACGCCCACGGCATTGCCCGTGATGGTCGGCGCCTCGACCTTTCGGTGCGCTGTGCGCCGATCAACCCCTCGAATCCCTCCAACGGCATCGTGGTGGCGATCACCGACATCTCGGCGCGCAAGGAGGCGGAGCAGCTCAAGGAGGCCAAGGCGCGCGCCGAGGCGGCGAACCGCGCCAAGAGCGTCTTCCTCGCCAACATGTCCCATGAGATCCGCACGCCCCTCAACGCCATCCTTGGCTTTGCGCAGCTGCTGCGGCGCAGCACGGGCC
>JAHFTI010000559.1 GCA_023265535.1 Opitutaceae bacterium | reverse complement strand
GAACTCGAACACGCCGGAGGGCCCGTTCCAGACGATGGTCTTGGACTCGAGGATGGTCTGGCGGTAGAGCTCGATCGATTTCGGGCCGGCATCGAGGCCCATCCAGCCGTCCGGAATGCCGGTGCTGTCGTCGGCGGTGCAGGTCTTGGCGTCGGGCGAGAAGGCGTCGGCGCAGACATAGTCCACGGGGAAGACGAGCTTCACGTTGCGGGCCTTGGCCTTCTCGACGAGCTCGGCGACGATCTTGGCGCCCTCCTCGTCGAAGAGGGAGGTGCCGATCGGCATGTTGTTGAGGACCTTCTTGAAGGTGTAGGCCATGCCGCCACCGATGATGAGGGTGTTGGCCTTCTCGAGGAGATTGTTGATCAGGGGGATCTTGTCCTTGATCTTGGCGCCGCCGAGGATGGCGAGCAGGGGGCGGGCGGGATTGTCGAGCACCTTGGCGAAGGCATTCAGCTCCTGCTCCATGAGGAAGCCGGCGGCCTTGTCCTTGAGGGCGACGCCGACCATGGACGAGTGGGCGCGGTGGGCGGTGCCGAAGGCGTCGTTGACATAGACATCACCGAGCTTGGTGAGGGAGGCGCGGAAGGCGGCGACGCTTGCGGGGTCGGCCTTCTTGGAGGTGCCGTCCTCGAGCTTGACCTTGCCCTCTTCCTCGATGTGGAAGCGGAGGTTCTCGAGGAGGACGACCTGGCCGGGCTGCAGCTTGGCGCAGGCGGCCTCGACCTCGGCGCCGACGCAGTCGGAGAGGAAGGTGACGGGCTTGCCGAGCAGCTTCACGAGCTCGTCGGCGACGGGCTTGAGCGAGAACTTCTCGATCTTCTGGCCGTCCGGGCGACCCAGATGGCTCATGAGGACCACGGAGGCACCCTTCTCGAGGGCGAACTGGATGGTCGGGAGAGCGGCGGCGATGCGCTGGTTGTTGGTGATGGCGCCGGTGACCTTGTCCTGGGGGACATTGAAGTCGACACGCATGAGGACGCGTTTGCCGGCGAGCTGGAGATCACGGATCGTCTTGAACTTGGCCATGGTAAAAAGTGTGTGTGTGACGTGAGGCGAGTGGCGGACGGGTGCGGCAGGTGTATCCGGCGCAGCCCTACAAAACTGACCGGAGGGCGGGGCCCGGGGCCCCGGTGGTGGTCCGGACTGGGGAAAAACAAATGGGCGGAAGAGGCTTTCTCTGTGAGATGCCGCTTCCGCCCATGTAAAGACGTCTGGAAAACCGAAACCTGGGATTCTAGGTCCTAGCGCCCAGGCTCCGAATCATCCGACACGGCTCAGAGGCCGGCGGCGACCTTCTTGGAGAGCTCGACGACGCGGTTGGAATAGCCCCACTCGTTGTCGTACCAGCTGATGAGCTTGAAGAAGTTCTTGTTGAGCTCGATCGAGGAGCCGGCGTCGAAGATCGACGAGAGCTTGCAGTGGATGAAGTCGCTGGAGACGACTTCCTCGTCGGTGTAGCCGAGGACGCCAGCGAGGTAGGTCTCGGAGGCCTTCTTGAGGGAGGCCTTGATCTCGTCGAGGCTGGTCTCCTTGGTGGTCTTCACGGTCAGGTCGACGACGGACACCGTCGGGGTCGGAACGCGGAAGGCCATGCCGGTGAGCTTGCCCTTGACCTCGGGGATGACGAGGGCAACGGCCTTGGCGGCGCCGGTCGTGGAGGGGATGATGTTCTGGGCGGCGGTACGACCACCCTTCCAGTCCTTCTTGGAGGGGCCGTCCACCGTCTTCTGGGTGGCGGTGTAGGCGTGCACCGTGGTCATCAGACCCTCGGCGATGCCGTAACCTTCCTTGAGGAGCACGTGGACGATCGGCGCGAGGCAGTTCGTGGTGCAGGAAGCGTTGGAGATGATGTTGTGCTTGGCGGCATCGTACTTGTCGTCATTGACGCCCATGACGATGGTGATGTCCTCGCCCTTGGCGGGAGCCGAGATGATGACCTTCTTGGCGCCGGCGGTGATGTGGCCCTTGGCCTTCTCAGCCTCGGTGAAGAGACCGGTCGACTCGATGACGATGTCGACGCCCAGCTTGGCCCAGGGAAGATCGGCGGGGCTCTTGGCGCTCACGACGAGGATGTCCTTGCCGTTGACGACGAGAACATCGTCCTCAGCCTTGTCCGGGGAGGACTTCTTGGAGCTGACGGTACCCTCGAAGCGACCCTGCGTGGAGTCATACTTCACGAGGTAGGCCAGGTTGTCGGCCGGAACGATGTCGCCCACAGCGACGACGTCAAAGGTCGTGCCGAGGAGGCCCTGCTCAACGAGGGCGCGGAAGACGAGGCGGCCGATGCGGCCGAAACCATTGATTGCGACTTTAACTGCCATGATGCTCTCCGTTTTCTGTATTAGGTTAGATCGTGTTCTGGAATATCGCGTGTAAGCGCGAAGAGTCGCAGCAAACGGGGAGCCCCGTCGGAAATCAAGGGTTTAGATGTCTCATTTGTTGCCGCGGGCTGCGCAGAATCTGCCATTCGGAATCTTAATACCCGCAAGAACCTATGCTGAAGGCAGTTGGACGCCCCCATTACGGCAACTAACACTGCCAGAGGGCGCAGCTCATTGCTGGGAGCGGCAGAGCCTGGGTGACGTGGCGGCTCACACCGCGGAAGTGCTCGGCGTAGAAACGTTCCTGGTCGGCCACCTGGTGCCATGGCAGAAGGGCCGTGTTCTCATCGAGTTGTATCACCTGGTCGGTGCCGGTGGCGTTGATGGCGAAGAGCAGGCGGGAGGGGCCCTGCGAGCTGTCGGCATTGTAGAGCAGCACCAGAGCGGGCGAATCGGCGGTGGTGAAGGAGCGGAAGAAGCCCTCGGAGGGCATGGACCACTGGCGCAGGAGCTGGCCCCGGGGGCTCAGGCGGAACGCGATCCATTCGGCGAAGTAGGCGTGGGTGCCCGGGTAGCGGTGCACACGGCTGTAGTCGAGGGCGTTGAGGTCGCCGCGCAGGTAGGTGTTGTTGACGCCGTGCTTGGAGCGCAGGAAGTCCTGGCCCGCGGAGAGCATGGGGATGCCGAGCGACGCGAAGAGGGCGGCGGCCATGAGGTGCGTGCGGGTGCGGTCGTTGGCGGTCGGGTGGAAGCCGCTGCCGTGGCCGTGCTCGGTGATCATGTCGGTCCAGGCGCGGTCGTCGTGGGACTCGGTGTAGTTGACGGTCT
>JAHFTI010000558.1 GCA_023265535.1 Opitutaceae bacterium | reverse complement strand
TCGGGGGTACCGGTTTCAGGGGCCTTGTCCCATGTAACGTACACCCGGGCCAATCGGGCAACGGCTCCTCAGGTTTACGTGCAGCAGGCCCCGGCTGTCCGCTCCGCCCCCGTTCCCCAACCCTACGAACACCCCACTTCCCCATGAGCGTACGTTCCATTGCAAAGCGTCTTGGCATCTCCCCCACGGCCGTCTCCCTCGCACTGCGCAACAGCGCCCGCATCTCCCCGGCCCTTCGCGCAAAGGTCCAGAAGCTGGCCCGGGAGATGCATTATGTGCCCAACGCGCGCCTCTCCGAGCTGATGAGCGAGGTGAGCTACGCCAGCAAGTCCCAGTACCGTGCCACGCTCGGGGCGCTCTCCCTTTTCCCCGAGCAGCACCCCTGGAACCACGGCTATCCCCACCTGCGCATCTATCTCGAGGGCGCCCGCGCTCAGGCCGAGACCCACGGCTACCTCCTCGAATATTTCTGGCTGAAGGAGCCGGGCATGACGCCCACCCGGCTCGCCTCCATCCTGAACGCGCGCGGCATCCAGGGGCTCCTCTGCCTCGGCAGCAGGGATCCCGAGGAGACCTTTCCCCAGGCCCTCCAGAACTTTTCGGTCGTCACCTTTGCGGCCAGCATTCCCAGCAGCCTCCACCGCGTGGCCAGCAATTTCTCCGTGGACGCGCGCACGCTCTACGACCAACTCCTCCGCAGGGGCTACAGGAGGCCCGGGCTCGTGATCCAGCAATCGGGCGACAGGCGCACCAGCTACACCTACACCGAGACGCTGCTCGGGGTGCAGGAGCGCATGCTGCCGAAGCCGCACGTCCCCATCCTCAGGGAGGAAAACTGGAACGAGGCCAACTTCGACCGCTGGTTCACCGCCCACTCCCCCGACGTCATCGTGCTGCATGAGCAGTCCGACTACCTCACGAACCTGGAGGCCTACCTCGACAGGCGCCGCCTCGCCCGCCCCCAGGACATCGGACTCGCCCTGCTCGACATGAATCCCGACCACAAGCGTTACTCGGGAATCTGCCAGGATTACACCCAGATGGGAGCCACCGCCGTGGAAATGCTGATCGGGCGCGTGATGATGCGCGACTTCGGCGAGTCCAAGAACCCGAAGATGGAGATCGTCGTGGGTGAATGGAACGAGGCGCGCACCCTCCGCCCGCTCCCGGGCAAGCCGGCCAAGGGCAGGAAAACCAAGGCGTGATCCACCTCCCTTGCCGAGGGGGAGGGGTGGCACCGCTGCTGTCGTCCCAAGGTCCGCGGGGTTGCTGCACGTAAACTAGCGCGGGTGTTTAACGCGGGACCATGAAGTCCTACTTTATGAGGGTGGCACTACCCTGCCTGCATTACACCCCCAAACCCTGAACAAATGAAACCTGGCTCCACTTCCTTCCGCACCCTGGCCGTCCTGGCCGCACTCCCCAGTTCCTTCCTCCTGGCGCAAAGCACCCCGGCCTCCAACACGGCAGTCCCCGGCGGCGTCGAGGAGGAGACCCTCGTCCTCTCCCCCTTCGAGGTGGTGGCCTCCGACGACCGCGGCTACGTCGGCCAGAACACGCTGGCCGGATCGCGCCTCCGCACCGAGCTCAGGGATGTCTCCGCCGCCATCAGCCCGATGACCGCCGAGTTCCTGAGCGACATCGCCGCCACCAACCTGCTTGAGGCCGTCGAGTACGGCATGAATGCCCGTGCTGAAACCGACGACGGCCGCGCCGCGGGTTCCGTTAATTCCGATTACAACAACGAGATTCGCACGATCCGCATCCGCGGCCTGCCGGGCGGCTCGCGCACGGTGAACTATTTCCGCAGGCTCGCCGAGGTTGACATCTACAACACCGAACGTCTCGACGTCTCGCGCGGCCCCAATTCCATCCTCTACGGCTTCGGCTCGCCCGCAGGTCTCATCAACGCCTCGACCAAGCAGGCCCGCACCGACAGGGAGGCCTACAGCCTCACCGTGCGCGCGGATTCCTGGGACGGCATCCGCACCACGCTCGACGCGAACATTCCGGTCGTCAAAAACAAGCTCGCCCTTCGCATGGTCGCGCTCCACGGCCGCGAAAAGTCCTGGAGGGCCTCCGGCCACAATGACCAGGACCGCGTGTTCCTCTCGGCCAAGTGGAAGGTCGATGCGAAGACCACCCTCTCCGTCGACTATGAGAAGGGCCGCATGGACCGCTTCGTCCCCCGCCCCATCTACGGCATCGATCTCAGCTCCGTCTGGTTTGCCAGCGGCGAGCCGACCTTCACCAACTTCAACCTGAGCCTTCCCTCCACGGCCAGCGCCGGCCTGCCCGGAAAGCCCTTCCGCGACAGCGGCACCACGGCGGTCAATGGCGTGCAGGAAATCTCCGGCGGAGACTATGTCGTGTACAGCAGCAGCTTCCCCTCGGCGCAGAACTACAAGTCCTTCACCCGTTCCGAGCGTCCCGCTGCCGGTTTCGTGGCCGACTTCGCCATGGGCCTCGCCAACCCGAAGGCGGCCCTCGAGAAAAACCTCTGGGGCGGCATCTGGAAGGATGATTCCCTGGGCGTGACCTTCCAGAGGGAGCTCCTCGATGGCTTGAACGTCGAGATCGCGGTCAATGCACAGTCCCTCGACAAGAACGTCTGGAACGGCAGCTGGGAGCTGCAGGGCATCCAGGGCGACCCGAACCTCTACCTGCCCAATGGCCAGCTGAAGCCCGTCGAAAACAAATACTACTTCGAATACCGGCGCAGCTGGACCCCGGTGCTCGACAAGATCCGCCAGGCCCGCGCCACGCTCTCCTACGAGAAGAACTTCGGCAAGTTCGGCAAGCTCCGCACCGCCGCACTGGGCGAGTGGAGCACCTTCAAGCGCAGGGGCCAACAGCTCGAGGAATTCTGGATGAACGGTGCCGACCTCACCAGCGGTGGCGCCTTCAACACCACCCCGGAGAACTCGGCCAACCGTGTCTATCACCGCCACTACATCACGAGCCTCAGCCAGATCTACGACGAGAACTTCTCCATTCCCGCCCCCTACGACCTGAGCACCGGTGTCACCTACGAGGACCCCCTCACCAAGCAGAAGCGGGTCATCATGGCCAACCGCGCCAACATCTCCCAGGGCAACATCGACTTCTACGACGAGAAGCTGTCCTCCTACATGCTGGCCACGCAATTCTACACGCTCAAGAAT
>JAHFTI010000557.1 GCA_023265535.1 Opitutaceae bacterium | reverse complement strand
GACGTCGTCGTTGATGCCGACCGTGAAGCGCTTCTTTGGGGAACCCTTGAGGAGCTCGTCGAAGACGGCCTTGACCATGGCGGGGGTGAACTCCTTCGAACCGAGGCCGTAGCGGCCGCCGATGATGGAGACCTTGCCGCAGAGCTCGCTCTCGTAGAGGGCGGTGGCGACGTCCTGGAAGAGGGGCTCGCCGTTGGAGCCGGGCTCCTTGGTGCGGTCGAGGACGGCGATCTGCTTCACCGTCTTGGGCAGCGCGGCCAGCATGGCGGCGGCGTCGAAGGGACGGAAGAGGCGGACCTTGACCAGGCCGAGCTTCTCACCCTTGGCGTTGAGGTGGGCGACGGTCTCGGCGATGGTGTCGCAGGAGGAGCCCATGGCGACGATGACGCGGTCGGCGTCGGGGGCGCCCTCGTAGTCGAAGAGCTTGTAGGCGCGGCCGGTGCGGGCGGCGAAGGCGTCCATCATCTCCTGGACCTTGGCGGGGACGACGTCGTAGAAGGGATTGCAGGCCTCGCGGGCCTGGAAGAACACGTCGGGGTTCTGGGCGGTGCCGCGGATGGAGGGGCGGTCCGGGGTGAGGGCCTGGTCGCGGAAGGACTTGACCTTGTCCATGTCGATGAAGGACGCGACGTCCTCATCGGAGAGCATGGCGATCTTCTGGACCTCGTGCGAGGTGCGGAAGCCATCAAAGAAGTGCAGGAAGGGGATGCGGGAATTGAGGGTGGCGGCGTGGGCGATGGCGGCGAAGTCGTGCGCCTCCTGGACGGTGTTGGAGCAGAGCATCGCAACGCCGGTCTGGCGGCAGGCCATGACGTCCGAGTGGTCGCCGAAGATCGAGAGGGCGTGGGAGGCCAGGGCGCGGGCGGTGACGTGGAGGACGAAGGGATGGAGCTCACCCGCAATCTTGTACAGATTGGGGATCATGAGCAGCAGACCTTGGGAGGCGGTGAAGGAGGCGGAGAGGGCACCGGCCTGGAGGGCTCCGTGCAGGGCGCCGGCGGCGCCGCCTTCCGACTGCATCTCAATGACCTCCGGGATGTGGCCCCAGAGATTCTTCATCTTCTTTGCGGACCATTCGTCGACCCACTCACCCATCGGGGACGACGGGGTGATCGGGTAGATCGCAAACAGCTCGCAAACACGATAGGCTACGTTGGCGACAGCCTCGTTGGCGTCGAGTGTGGATAGGACGGGAGAGAGGGGCTTAATCACAGGTTAACCTTACTCCTCATGCCATGAGCGGGCATCTCACCCATTGGCGGACGCAACGCATTTCTTGCGACCGACCTGCAGAATTCTCATGCAAGTACCAAATGCTGCAATCGTTGAGCAACCCGGATCGCGGTTTCTGGCGAGGTGTTTTGTAAATCGATTTATTGGTTCGGCTTGGGAAGCATGCGTGCGATGACAAACAGGAGAGCGCCCACGACAAGTATTAGCGCCGCCCAAAACAAGTAAGTCGCATCACGACTTAATCTGATGAGCAGCGGATCCTGGTCGGGAGTGGACTCCGGGGCGGACCCGAGGAGGGCCTCGGAATGCGGGGCTGAGAGCAGTTGGCGCGCAACCAGTCGCAAATCATAGGTGGGGGCGACGGCCCTGGGATTGCCGTGGAGCAGCAGGAGGGGGCTGGTGTCGGCCGTCTTGAAATGCAGGCGCACGACGGGAACGGCGGCCTCGGCGGCACTGATGACCACGGGGCTGTTGTAACCGTCGGCGGTCTCCAGGATGAGGGTGTCACCCGACGGAGGAGTGAGGCGCAGGGTGAGACTGGAGGGGGAGGCAGTCCCCTGGCGGGCCCAGTGCTGCTGGCCGAGCACGGAGCGGTACCGTTCGCCGCGGGAGTTGCGCATATCCTCATAGACGAGGAAGGAGCGCTCGAAGAGGGCGCTGGTGGTGCTCACGCGCAGGGAATCGAGAAGGAGGCCCCTGACGGGCAAGCGAATGCTCCAGCGCGAGACGCCGGAGGGCGCGTCCTCCAGGCGTTCGGCGCGCAGGGGAACGGTGCGCTGGAAACGGCAGTTTTCGATCAGGAAGGGCACCTGGCGCGCGTCCTTGGTGAGGCGCAGGTCGGCGAAGCGGCCGCGCGTGGCGGCGAGCAGGGGGTAGTCGAGGTCGAGGAACTGCACGCCGGGCGCCTGCAGGGTGACCTGGCGGCGTCCCGACCAATCGCCCGGGGCGAGGCTGGCACCAAGCAGGGGGAACTCGGGGAGGCTGTCGCTGGCGCGGTAGGCGGGATTGGGGCCGAAGGGGCCGAACTCCGCGGGGGTGAAGGGCTGGCCGGTGCGGCGCAGATCCCGCACATTGGGGAAGGAGGCAAGGTCGTAGCGGGGCTTCTCGACCTGGCGGGCGCCGGCGAGCAGGGTGAGCCTCCCCGAGGGCGGGGCCGGGAAAAGCACGGCCACGGGACGATAGCTGGCGGTGAGTGAGGCGAGGTCGAGAGGCGGGCTGTCGCCGTTCTCGATCACCAGGATCATTTCACGGGCGGGAAGACTTTGCTCGACGGAGAAGAGGTTCTCGGAGCTGGGCGGCACCGCGCCCTGGGCCGGTGGGACGCGGGAGATGAGGGCGCGCGCGAAGACCTTTTCCTGCACCTGATCCGACTCGAACTCGCGATAGACGAGGCGGAGGTGGCGACGGAAGACGGTGTCGCGCAGCTCGAGCCTGAGGGAGGAAAGGAAGGCCCCGTGGGCGGGGAACTCGAGCGTGAGGCGGGTCTCGCCGCGCAATTCCTCGCGCCGCACGACGCGGACGGGGCCGGGGGCGGCGGCGGGCGTTTCGGCGGATTCCAGGCGCAGCCAGAGACCGGTGATGGGCACGGGGGGCGAGACCTCGTCGCCGAGGCGCAGCCTGTAATGGGCGTGGCGGGCGTGGGGCACGGGAATCTCCATCATGCGGCCGCTGTCTCCCTCGCGGTAGGCGGGGAAGCGGTCGACGAGGAGCTCCCAGGTCCTGCGGTCGTTGGAGCCCTCGAGGCTGAAGGGCTTGTTGAAGGAGCGGGAGGGGCTGTCGAAGGCGATGCCGACGATCGCGCGCTCGCGGTCGGGCGGGTCGAAGCCGATGGAGGTGAAGCCGCTCTCGAGGCGGGGCTGGAAACGGGAGGCGGGCAGGCGTTCGGAGGGGGCGGGCCGCGGGAGGAGGGTCAGGTAGGGGATCTCGGCGCCGG
>JAHFTI010000556.1 GCA_023265535.1 Opitutaceae bacterium | reverse complement strand
GGAGGGGGACCGGGAGCGGGGCGCCCGGCCAGGGTGGTGGGTGGGAGGCGCACACTGTAGACCAGCCCGAAAAAACCAGCATCCCCATTAAGGGGGGGGCTCAATGCCTGCCCCTGAGGAACCTCGACGCACCCCAAAATAGATCGGACCCGGCGTATATACCTTGATGGATGCGGTGTCTGTGCCGCCCCACCCGTCAGGAACCGCACACAACATTTTTCACGGAATTTTCGGCCGCTTTTTCCGCGGGAGGCGGTAATCAGGGTGAGAGCCCATGCCGACCGATGCCGAATTGCTTCGCCGTTACGTCCACGAGAATGCCGAGGAGGCCTTTGCCGAATTCGTGCGGCGTCACGTGGGCCTCGTGTACTCGGCTGCCCTGCGCCGACTGAACGGGCGGACCCACCTTGCCGAGGAGGTGGCGCAGATGGTGTTTTCCGACCTCTCTCGCAAGTCCGCCGCCCTGTGCCGCCACCCCAGTCTGTCCGCCTGGCTGTACCGCAGCACGCGCTACGCGGCCATCGACGCCCTGCGCGCCGAGCAACGGCGCCAAATCCTGGCGCAGTCCTTCTCCTCCATGCACCACGATTTCTCCGAGCCGGAAACACAGGCCGATTGGGAAAAGCTGCGGCCTGTGTTGGACGATGCCATGGACGGCCTCAAGGACCGGGAGCGCGAGCTCATGCTGCTGCGCTTCTTCGAAGGGCTCAGTTTCGCCGAGATCGGCGAGAAGCTGGGCCTCAGTGAGAATGCCGCACGCAAGCGCACCGAACGTTCCCTGGACAGGCTTCGGACCCTGCTGGGAAAACGTGGGATAGCCTCCACCGCCTCAGCCCTGTCCCTGCTTCTCTCGCACCAGGCACTCGCCTCCGCCCCCGCAGGCGTGACAGCCAGCGTCACCGCCGCCGCGCTCACCTCACCGCCCGCCACCGGCCTCGCCGGACTGCTCACCACCCTGCTCCTCCACAAGCTCACCGCCCCCGCCCTGAGCGCAGTCCTCGCCGCCAGCCTCAGCGCCATCCTCTGGCACAGCTTCCTCCCACCCCTCGGCGGGGAACTGGCCTGCCTTCAGGGCGAGTACCGGCGTCTCCTCGAGGCCAACTCCGCCCAGTCCCCCTCCGCCAACCGCAACGCCGTCATCCAGGACTACGCCGACCAGGCCACCGTGATCGCAGGGTCCTTCGCACAGGCGCGGTCGGCGAGTGCGACCCGGCCGCCCGCCACGCTTTCCCCCCACGGCTACGAATACCGCGGCCAAGCCAGCGCCGAGGACGCAGTCCTCAGCTTCGCCTGGGCCTGTGATGTCGCCGACCCCGAGGTCCTGGCCAAGCTCGTTCTCCTCGAGGATCACACCCAGGCAATGGCTGCAAATGTCCTCGGCTCCATGCCCGAGGGCGTCCGCGCCCAATGCCGAACTCCGGAGGACTTCTACGGCATGCTGCTCGCCGCCTCCTGCCTCGAAGCCCCTCCCCCCGACGCGGCCATCGCGCGGCGCCTCATGAAGCTCGTCGTGCTCGGACCCGACCGCGTCGCCACGCGCATGATCGGCTCCTCCGTCAACTTTCACGAATTCCAGCGCACACCCGCCGGCTGGAAATATGTCCTGCCCGCCGGCGCCGTGGAAACACTGCCCGGAATCCTCGGCAGCAGGACGCTCGCCGCCCGCGCAGGAAAACACTGAGGCAACCCCATGCGCCTTCCCAAATACTCCCTCCTCGGAGCCTTTCTCGGCACAGGGATCGCCCTCGGCGGCCTGTACCACCAGCGCAGCACCCGGCAGGCCGAGCTTGCCTGGTTCCGACATGAGAATGCGCTCCTGCACTACAAGACCTACCAAAGCGAACAGACACGCCTCGCGGCCGCCACTGCCGCCCCGGCCGCCCCACCCCTCTCCCCGACACGCAGGGACGCCGTACCGGAACCCGCCGGCTCAGACTACCGCAACGAGGGCCAGGCCACCGCCCAGGCCGCCCTGCAGACCTTCGCCTGGGCCTGCGAACAGGGAGACAGGGCCATCGTCTCCGCACTGATCCATCTCGAACCCGAGGAACGCACGCGCGTCGAGGCTTTCCTCGACACCCCCACCCTGCGCCTGCGCACACGCTGGCTCACCGCAGAACTCATGGCGGCCGACCTTCTCATGCTCGGCATCCTGGCCCGGCCACTTCCTCCCGCCGACATCCTTTCCGCAGTGCCCATCGACACGGTCGGCACCGGCCAGGCGGTGGCCGGCACCCCCCGTCCCATCAGGCTGCGTCTGGTCAACGGCGCCTGGAAATACGAGCTCAGCTCCGCCGAGCTCCTCACGCTCGCCAGCCAGGCGGATGCCAGCCTGAGACCGACACAGGCTCCCTGACCCGCGCCACACACACTCCCCTGCGAAGCCCACCCGCACGCAGCAGGGCGGAGCCATGCCCCCTTGTATCCAAACTCACACTACACACCATGAGCACACCCCGCACCCGACCAACCCCACGGTCCCTTCAGCAGCTCCTCCTCCTGGCACTGCTCCTCTGCTGCCTCGGCCTGCCGCTGACCGCCGAACCCGCCCCTCGCACCCTCCCGGAACTCAAGGCAGCCCTGGAGACCGTGCTCAGGGAGACACACACACCGGGCGCAGCCGTCGCAATTGTGGGCCGGCAGGGGCCGGAATGGATTGCCGGGGTGGGCCTCGCCGATGTCGCCACCGGCACTCCCGCCACCGAGAACACCCTCTTCAGGGTGGGCTCGCTCTCCAAGGGCTTCGTTGCGCTTTCCCTCCTGAAGCTGCAGCACGAAGGCAAACTCGACCTGCAGGACCCGCTGCGAAAACACCTCCCCGACCTGGACTTCAAAAACCCCTGGGAGGCCACCCACCCGGTGCGACTCCTCCACCTGCTCGAACATGGCGCAGGGTGGGATGACCTCGCACTCAGGGACAATCTGTTCGTCACCCCCGCGGAGATGTCCCTGAGGGAAATACTCGACCACGACACCCGCCCCCTGGTCTCGTCCTGGAAACCCGGCTCCGGCTACCGCTACTCCAGCATCGGCACGGTCGCCGCCGCGCACGTGGTTGAGAAGGTCACGGGCCAACGCTTCGAGGACTACGTGCGTCGCACCTGGTTCAACCCGCTGGGCATGCACGGCGCGGACTACTTCAACACCGCGCAGGTGCAGAGCCGCCTCACTTCCCT
>JAHFTI010000076.1 GCA_023265535.1 Opitutaceae bacterium | reverse complement strand
GACCCCAAAGCCACGTTTTATCCCGTACTTGTCCGATGGATACACGCCTGGCTTCGGGCCCAGCTTGTAGCAGTAGTTTGGATACCAAGCCCGGCACCGGCTTCGCCCGCCCCCCCTCCAGCGGCCTCGCTCCCCGGCCAGCCACCTTGCCGTGGCCGGCACAGGCCCCTGCCATGGCAATAGCGATTGCTCCCTAATACCCTCTTTTACAATCAGTTGACGCTAAATCGTTTGACGGTGCTTATCTCGCTACATCGAATCAGGTTACATCTCTAATCGCTCAATGAAACTTCATATAATACTCATGAATAAGCAGTTGGTTATAACCCGGTTTTCCTGGCGAATTAAGCCCCACTTCTTACTTTCACAAGCCACCGAAATTGAGGGACTCAAAGCTTGTCCTGGCGCGCACCGGCAGGCTCCATTGCCCGGTTTGCCCAATACCCCTAGTGAATGCCCGCCAATGGCTTGTATCCACTTTAGCCCTACAAAACCCCAAACCCACGGCCCGCCCCACCCCGAAACCGTCCCGCCCCCCCGCATGGGCCGGACTGCTCCCGGGAAGAAAGGCCTCACGCCCCCCACACACATGCCCGCCGCGCCAGAAAAGGACCCCGGACCACGGCTCCTCGACCAGCACATCCTCCGCAAAGGCAAGCTCCACGGTGAGCTGACCCGCATGCGTCTCCACCTAGTCCCCGCGGAATCCCCCCGCAAACGCCAGCCGGCCCTGGTCTTTCACCTGCAGCTCTGCTGCTCATGCGATTGCCTGGCCAGGAACTGCGCCACCTGCGCCCCCAGGCTCCAACTCTGCGTGACGGCAGAGGCCCTGGGCTCCCCCGCCCACCCCGCCTACAGGGAGGCCCAGCCCTTCATCCGCCTGAGCAACGCCCTGGAATCCTGGAGCAAGCCCACGGCACGGCGCCTGTCCCTCCTGCGCAACTACCTTCTCCGCCA
The DNA here is from genome assembly GCA_023265535.1 of Opitutaceae bacterium. Taxonomy (GTDB): domain Bacteria; phylum Verrucomicrobiota; class Verrucomicrobiia; order Opitutales; family Opitutaceae; genus MWDT01. Next base: position 10,688 of record JAHFTI010000076.1, on the reverse strand, counting down.
ACGCACGCTGATGACGCCCTGCGCACGCCTGCTGCGCGAGGGAGTCCCCGAGGGGCCGGCCCAACGCAACTCCGTGGCAGCCCGTTAGCTCAGGTCGCGCAGGGAACCAAACTCCGGATCAAAGAGCCTGCGGTGGGTGCGCACGATCGTGCCGTCCGTCAGGCCGGCCAGCCAGTCGCAGATGCGGCGGGCCTTGGCCGGCGCCTCCTGCTCGCGGTCGATCAGCCTGCCCACGTGCGGGGGCAGGATGTTGATGACGCGGCTGCCGCGGTCGACGTAGTTGTTCCAACACGAGTTCCACAGCTCGAAGAGCACCTTGCGCGCCTTGTGCTCCATCTGCTGGAGCTGCGGGCTTTCAAAGATGATGTCGTTGGCGAGCTTCTTGTAGAAGGCCGCCTCCCGCTCCGCCTTGGGCGCGACGACCAGTTCGTAGCGGTAGCGGTGGGTGAGGTCCGACATGAAATTGCTGCGCTCCTTCAGGCGGCAGGCCGTGATGAAGCTGCCCACCTTCTGCGCCATGACAATCTCCAGCCGATCGCCACGAATGGCCTGGAACAGCTGGTCTAGGCACTGCTGCTTCTCAGCGTCCATTTCCTCGCCCGCCGCCCAGGCCTCCATGCGCTCGAAGGTGAGGAAGCCGGCGCGCACGCCGTCGACGATGTCGTTGAGCGAGTAGGCCGCGTCGTCCGCCCAATCCATGATCTGGCACTCCACGCTCTTGAAGGCGTTGAGCTTCTCGCCGACATGGAATTCCTTCGGGATCGAACGCCCGCCGAAGACGTAATCGCGCACCTTCTCCTGCGGATCATAGAGGAAGTGGTTGCGCGGCGGCTCATCGAACTCGCCGAAGAGCTTCTTGTACTTGAGCACACCGTCGAGCAGGGCTCGGCTGGGCAGCATGCCGCGCGTGCCGGACAGGTTTTGGAACATCGTTTCCGTGAGCAGGTGCAGGGTCTGCGCATTGCCCTCGAAGCCGCCCCAGGGCAGCATCAGTTCCTGCAGCGTGCGCTCACCGGAGTGACCGAAGGGGGGATGCCCCAGGTCATGCGCGAGGCACACCGCCTCGACCAGGTCGCTGTCGATGTGGAAATCGGGACCGAGCGGCTCGCCGCGAAACAGCAGGTACTGGCAGATGGAGCGGCCGATCTGCGCCACCTCCATGGAGTGCGTGAGGCGCGTGCGATAGAAGTCGTATTCGCCGGACAGGAAGACCTGCGTCTTGGACTGCAGCTTGCGGAAGGCGTGTGCGTGGATGATGCGGTCGCGGTCCACCTGGAACGGCGTGCGGTAATCCACCTTGCGCGAGGCGGTGTAGGTCTCGATGTCGAACGGCGTGTAGAAACGATTGGACATGCTGAAAGCGGAATCCTCCCCAATCTGCACGCCATTGCAACAGCACAAAGGGGCCTTTCACGCGGGGCCGCGCCGTCCCGTCAAAGCCCCTCGGTCGGCAGGCCGTGCTCCGCGCAGAAGGCCCGCATGTCGGCCGCCATCGGCGCCGCCAGGATACGGTCCAGTCCGGCGAGGGTGAGGTCGATGCGCTCGCAATGGAGTGCCTGCCGCGGAAGGATCAGCTTCTGCGCGAGCTCGGGCGTCCAGCCGTTGTCGATGAACTCGATGAAGCAGCGGTCGTCCGGGCCGTAGATCTTGTCGCCGAGCATCGGATACCCCAGCCAATGCGCATGCGCGCGGATCTGGTGCTTGCGTCCCGTCTCGGTCACGACGCGGGCCAGCGTGTAGCCGCGGCCGACGGCGAGCGGGGTGAAGTGCGTGACTGCGGGCTGGCCGTCGGGACGCACCGCAGACTTCACGAAGACGGGGCTGTGCTCGTCGTCGCCGAGGGGTTGGTTGACGCTGAGCGGGCCGGGCATCTCGCCCGTGAGGATCGCCAGGTAGGACTTGCGCACGCGGCGCTCCTGCGTGGCCTTCTGGAGGCGGCTCGCCATGGACGAGGTCCGGGCAAAGACCACCAGGCCGCTCGTCTCGCGGTCGAGGCGGAAGATCAGGTGCGAGGCCTCGAGCTGGGCGTGTTCGCGCACCGCACCGACCAGGCTCGACCAGGGGCCGGCCTTGGACGGGTGGCAGACGACGTCGCCCGGCTTGTTGATGACGATGATGTGTTCGTCGTTGGCAACGATCCACGAGACGAATTCCGCCGGCTCGATGAGGCGAACGGGCCCCTGCTTGAGACGGCGCGGCCACGCGCAGGCGCGGCGCGGGTCGAGACCCGACAGTTCTTCATCACTCATGTCTGGGTGTTCTTTCCGGTGGGCCGGAAATGCGCGATCACCCGGGCGGCAAGTCGCGCGGCGAACACCTTCGGCAATTTGGAGGCGAGGAAACTCGTGACCTTGTTCTTCCAGCCGCTGACCACCAGCCCGCGCCCTGCGGCGAGTGCGCAGAAGGTGGCGTCGACGACCTGCGCGGCGCTCTGGCCCACGCTCTCGGGAAGGATGGCCTGCTGCATGCCGGCGTTGCGGAAGAACTGCGTGGTGGTCGGCCCCGGGCACACGGCGAGCACGTGCACGCCACTGCCGCGCAACTCCTCGCGCAGGGCCAGGCTCCAGTTCAGGAGGAAGGCCTTCGTGGCACCGTAGGTCGCCATGTGGGCGGTGGGCTGGAAGGCGGCCGTGGAGGCGATGTTCACGACTGCACCGCCCCGCGCATGAAGCAGCGGGAGCAGGCGCTCGGTGAGCAGGAGCGGGGCGCGCACATTCACGTCAAGCATCTCAAGCTGGCGTGAAATACCCGGCGCAGGAAAAGAGCCGTAACTACCAAAGCCGCTGTTGTTGATGAGCAGGATCCTGCCCGCCGAGGGCCCCTGCTCGGAGAGCAGCCGGAGCAACTCATCCAAAGCCTCAAATGTTCCCTCCCTATGGGAGAAATCACACGAAATGTGGTGGAAGTTAAGCAGTCCTTCTTGCGTGAAAATACCCTCGGGAATCCGCCGGGAAAGGTTGAAAACTGTCAGACCTGTTCGCATGCTTACCACGTGCTCAAGAAAGGACTTCCCGATGCCCGAGGAGGCGCCCGTGATTATCAGGGTGTGGAAGCTTTGGAGCAGTTTCGTGTGTCTCATGTCGTACCAGCGGCATCCATCCCATTTCCGGGCCCAACGCCCGACACAAACCCAAAATACATCATGAACAAAATCAATCCGTCGCACGAAGTAATCGTCTCCGGTATCCATCTTGAGCTCACCCCCGCCATTAAGTCCTTCGTTCAAGAGAAGATGGAGCGATTGTTCCGACATGAGGAGCGCATCGTGCGCGTCCGTGTGGAACTGGAATGCGACGCGAAGCAAATCCCCAGCGAGCGCTTCAAGGCCAAGGGCCACATCGAGATCTACGGCCCGAACCTGAACGCAACCATCGTGGCGGACGACTGCTACAAGTCGGTCGACCTCCTGGTGGACAAGCTCGACGAACTGCTGCGCCGCCGCTCCGGTCAGTCGAAGGACAAGCGGAATCACCCGCACTCGGTGGAATTGGACGGCGTCTCGCTGCCCAAGGCCGTCTGAGCCACTCTCAGCCCCTTCAAAGAAAAGGCCTGCCCTCACCCGGCAGGCCTTTTTGTTGGGGCAGGCAAACCGATTGCGAAACCGCCCCCCCCTTGTCCAAGCTGGGGAAATGACCAAGATGGCCGTAACCAAGCGCAAATTACACGAGCCGGACTCCCGCCTCCAGCAGTGGCTTCGTGCGACGCCCATCGAGCGACTCCGCGCCGTTGAGGAGATTCGAGCAACCTGCTTCAGGAGCAATGAAACGGAACAGGCCTTTCCTCGGATTCTTAGGATTACTCGCAAAGCACCGCGTTGAGCACCTTGCCATCGGGGGGAATCCGCCCAGCAAAAAGCCCTCGCCGACCGAAGTCAGCGAGGGCTTTTTGAAACTGGCGCACCCGTAGGGAGTCGAACCCCAAACCTTCTGATCCGTAGTCTGTTTAATTGGGTTTCCAGCACTTTTCCTAAACCTACTTCTCAGAGTGAACTACGCACCAGAAAGGCTCCGGAAAGGTTTGACGGGTGTATAGTATTTGTGTAGTGTGATCGGCGTGAAATTGAACTGGACTGTGATCAGCACGGGGCCCGATGGGGCTGCCGTTTCTGCCCGTACAAAACAGACCGGGGCCCGCATCTTCAGGCAGCGTGGCGGCCGCGCCGGCGAGGCCCACGTGTGGAGCACGTCTTGGTTCTGCTCGCGCGCCCAGAACGGCAAGCGCACCCTCTTCTCCCTTGGGCCCGACGAGGCCGGGGCGATCAAGACCGCGGACCAGATTTCCAGCTTCCTGCGGCTGCCCGGGTCCACCTTGGATGAAGCTATCGCAAGGTTTAACCCCCGCGCACTCCGCAGGGATAGCAACTTCTCAACCATTGGGGAGATGCTGGAGCTGCACGAGGCGAACCTTTCCATCCTGGAGCTCAAGGAGCGCACCGCCGAAAATTACTACAGCAGCCTCATGAACATCCTCCGGCACGTGTATGCGTGGCGCAAGGGGGAGGAGCTTGAGCCCACCAGCGGGCGGAGAAACATCAGGGAAACCGAGTGGCCGAAGTGGACGAAACTGAGCCTCACTGTCCTGAATGATGCTCTCCTAACCGACTACAAGCGGCTGATGCTCGAGGGCGAGGATGGCGACGAACTCGACAAGGAGCAGCTGCTGACTGCAAAGATCACCGCCGACAGCAATATGAGGCAGGCGCGCGCCCTGTTCGGCAAGGAGGCGATGAAGATCTACCGGGCCCAGCACCTCGCCATTCCCGACCTTTCCGGCTTCATGGAAGTCAGCCTCTTCAACGCGAAGAAGTACTTCGAGCTGGCCCCCGCCTCAGTAGCCCGGAGGATCTTTGCCGACGCCCCGGCCCTGAAGAAGTCCGACCTCGGCGCCTACCGCTTCCTCGTGGCTGCCCTTCACTGCGGCATGCGCAAATCTGAGATTCTGGCCCTGCAGATGCCTTGGCTAGAGAACGAGGATCCGCCCACGATCAAGCTACGGGAGAAGGGCGAATTTGAGCCCAAGCACGGCCACGGGCGAACGATCGAGCTCCAGCCGTGGGTTTATGCCGAGCTCAAGGAGATAACCGCCTCCCCTGCCAGCTTCACCGGGGACAAGGCAGCCGACAGGGAGGAAGCCTGTGCCCGGCTCGTTGCATGGCTGCAGGACAGGGGCGTGGAGGCATCCAAGCCACTCCACGAGCTCCGCAAGCTCTGGGGCTGCTACATCAGCAAGACTCGAGGCCTCCTCGCAGCGCAGAAGATGCTTGGGCACCACGACGCGAACACGACCAGCAACTTTTACGCGGACAACCGCCTGGCGGGGGACCTAATCCCGTTCTGGTCGGGACAGCCCACAAGTGACGCGCAGCCTAAGAAGGCAAAGCGCAAGGCCCGATAAGGCTTTGGTGCTGACATCTATACCAATCTGCTATTCAACGGGGGCAAAAAGGTCACATGCCCCCAACAGAAGCTCCCACAACGCGTCGCGTGACGCTCACAAAAGCGCAACTCTCCAGCGAGGCCGGCCAGCGGCTTGTAGCCCTCTGTATTGAGCTCGGACTAGACGGCGAGTTCTCCGACGACGACCTGCGTGTACTCCACGCCATGCTTTCCGGCCTCTCAGGGCAGGACATCCCAGCGGTAGGACACCTAAAGTCACTCCTCGAGGACGCGTTCATGGACGGGATGATCTCGGATTCAGAGCGCACGATGATTCAAAAGCAGATTGAACGAGTGCTCCCCGCAGCTGAGAGGGCTAGACTCGCCATGGCGCGGAGCTCCTACCAAGAGAAGCAGCGCGAGAAGGCTGAGGCGGAGGCTAGAGCGGAGGAGGCGGAAAATGACAGGGTCAGCGAAGAGCGGCGCGAACAACGCCGGAAAGAACGTGAGTCCTGCGCGGACTTCAATGTCCCCACGGAAGCACAGCTTCGATTCATTCATGAGCTAGGGGGCACGCTGCCCGCAGGCGCCTCGAAGCGGGACGCTTCCATATTGATAGACCAGATCCTTCATTCAAGTTCATCCATCACGCCGCGGCAGCGTATGGTGCTGCGATTCTGGGGCAAGACGCCCCCCGCCGACGTAGGGAAACCTGAAGTCTCTCAGTGGATGTCAGACTGGTACGAAGAGGACGAAGACCGGCGCCTCGCGTGGGAGCTGTTCAAGGAGTCGATTGGCGACACAGGAAATCTGCGCGACCCGGAGCAGGTCCCCTTTGGCATTGGGCCCGCCTGGCTGGCCAAGGTGAAGGCGAACGATGGCGAATTCGTGGCGCATCAGACCATTTTTGCGCGCGCTCCAAAGCCAGCGCCTGAGCCAAAACTTAGCGGTGCAACGATGGCACTTCTGATCGGCGGGGTCATCATGATCTTTGTGGCAATCATGGCGGGGCTCCTCAGGTCGTAGTGGGTCCGAACACTGCAGGCTTGCAAATTTTGCAGCACTTGAGACCGTGAGTTTAGCGCAAAGGGCTTCTTGGCGCGTCTCCTGGAGCTGATCGGCTCGCGTGGGGATAGGGGTCGATTTGCGACGCGCCCCACAGGTGCCTGACCGATTGCTAGAACAGTGCCTGAAATGACGCCGTACAGGGGTAAAACTGATCCCTGATCACAAGGTTTTCACTCTGATAAGCGGGGCATACTATGCAGCTACTACACAAACGCCTGCCCAGTCTCAATAGACTGCACCCACTCAGAAGCCTAGGCTCTTGCCACGGGAATAGCCCGTCGGCACCATGAAGTTGCTCGCGCCTCCTGGTGAAACCCCAGACAGCGCGGACGATGCTGCAGCGTCGGGCGCCTGCTCCTGAACGGGGGCAGGCGTTGACGGCAGACTCCTGCGGCTCTGGCTATTCGTAGCAGCCCGACACCAGCCTCTCGGCAACGCTGCGGGGCGTGACAGCTCGGCCTGTGGCCGCCGCTGCCTTCAGCTCTTCGCGGAAGCTCATGCGCTTTCGTTGTGCGGGAGTGGCAGTAGCCACGAACCGGGACTTATGAGGTTTGGTTTCGCCGGCGGCGACCGCCTGGCCCTTGGGCTTGTACATGGAATTTGCGGGTTGAGTTCTGGAAGTCAGTACGGGGGCACAGGGATTGCCCGCGCCCCCGCCTGTTCTGGGGCCGGTGGTGTGCGGCGCCAAAAGGTGGTTGCTACTCGTCGGCCTCCTGGGCGCAAAGGCGCTCATGGGCGAGGAGAGCTGTTTCGCTGTCGCCTCCGAAGGCACGCAGCCGGGCCGCCAACATCGCCCAGCCCTCGATGAAGGTCATGGCGGCCGACTCGTTGCCGGCAAAGACGACCGGCACACGGGTGTGAACGTCGATCACGGCAGCCAGCCCTTGGACCTCGGCGGGAGTAGCCTGCACGGGCAGGCCCGACTCGATCAGCTGCGAGGCGTCCCCTACCACGACGAGCCGGGCGAAGTCGTAGTGGCGCATCCGGCGCAGATCCTCGAACAGTGCCTCCCGCTGCTCTCCCTCACCGACACAGGTGGAGAACTGCGCGAGCGGGATTCGTTTCACCGAGAAGAATTCCCGCCCGCCAGCGTAGGAGAACGAGCCGGAGACGGGGAGTTGAGCAAGGCAGGCCCGCATGGACATGGGGACCACGGACAAGGCGTGGCGGCTATCGATCAGGAGTATTGGGCGAACGTCGTCGCCTGGTATGGGTGTTGGCATTGTTGCTAGGGTTTTGGTGTTGAAATAATCAAGTAGAGCGGGGCCCTAAGGCCGGCATCACCCCGGCCGTCGTCGTCGATGCGGACCGCTGCGCGCCCCTCGGGCAGGTCCTCGAAAAAATGCTCCTCGCCGCTAATGTCCTGCAGCAGGCGAGCGGGCCCGTGGATGATGTCGCGCCCCTCGCCAACAAGACGGATGCCTCGCACGCAGAAGGCCGGGAGCGGATCCAGACAGCCACCCTCGCGCCATTGCCGCCGCGCTATGCGGGCAAGCTCGATGTGTTCGGCGTCGCTCATGCGGGTTTCTGGGCCTCGTTGAAGCGGAAGAGGGGGCGGTCGAACTCCAGAATCTTGGCAATGCCCGCACGTCCTCCGCGGCACTTCCCTTGAATCAGCTGCACGTGAATCTTGGAGGGGAGCGCGCCAGCCGGCTGGGCCTTCACAAACTCGGGATCCACTGCCAGCAGCCAAACCCGGTCGGCATCCTGCTCGATGGCGCCAGACTCGCGCAGGTCGGACATGCGGGGCAAACGCTCCTCCTTCTCCGTCTCGCGGTTCAACTGTGCGAGGACGATGATCGGGCAGTCGATCTGCCCGGCCAGCAGCTTGAGGCGGCGACTCATCTCGGCCACCTGGCGCTCGCGGCTCTCACGCTTGGCCGTTGCCGGGGTCTCGAGCAATTGGAGGTAGTCAACGACGAGCAGCGAGAGCCCACCCGGAGCGGCGGCCAGCAGACGGGCACGTGCTTCCATCAGCTCAAATCCGCAGCCCTCGAGCTGGTCGTAGATGTGAAGCTTCCCCTCGAGTCTCTTGAGCTCCTGAGCGATCTCAACCGCCTTGTTGATAGCGGAGGCGCTGTGCCCCATCGCATCCTTTCCTCCCAGCGTCAGGACCATTCGGCCAAGCAGTTCCTCGCCCTTCATCTCGAGCGACACCATGCCAACGCGTCCCCCACTTGCCGCACAGGCCCCCGCAATCTGGAGTGCGATCGCGGTCTTTCCCGCGCCTGGTCTGGCACCGATCACGACGAGTTCACCAGAACGCAGGGCGCCCGCTTCGGAATCCCACCCCGGCAGTCCTGTCCGCACGAGCTTCCTCTTCCCCGGCTCGCGCGCCTGGGCAATGAAGCTGTCGCAGATTTCTGTGAGGCCGCGGCTCACCCTGGGCGAGGCCGCCTCCTGAGCCTTAGACATTTCCCCGGCCACATTCTCCCAGATCTCGCCCCAGCTATCGCCATCGCAGCTTGCGTGCCTGAGAGCGGCCCCTAGGTGGTCCTGGAGGGCACGCTTACGAGCGCAGACGATCACCGTGTTCACCCACTGGCTTTGCGCCGCACTGGTGACCTCGAGGTTATCGATCTCGAACAGCGCGCCCATGTCCACGACGGGCTTGCCGTCGAGGGACGACAATTTCGGCAGCACGGTTTCCACCCCTACCTCGTCGCCGCTGCTGGCCGTCGCAACGATGGCGCGAAACAAGGCGCGGGTTGTGGGTTCGGTGAAGCAGTCGGAGGTGAGGCCGGCATTGATCGCCCTGAGCGTGTTGGTCTTGCCCTTGAGCAGGCAGGAGAGCGCGTGGCGCTCGGCTTGGATGTTGGAGGTCGTCATAGAACGGTATAGGGGTGCTGTGCGTGAAGTGATGAGTGCGTGGAGGCCCGCGGGGCGCTCTTAGATTTCCATGTGCCCGGGTCGTCCTCCCAGCGGCGTCCGTTGAACCACGAGGTTGGGTGCGGCACGTACTGCTGCTCGTCCTCGGTCCACTGCGATACCGCGGCCGCGTAGGCCCGTGTGCGCTCGAGAAGGGTCGCGCCGGTAACATCGCCTGCACCGAGCGCTTTCTGGATGGCCTTCAGGGCGTCGGCCTTCTTCACCTTCCGGGGGTAGGCGTCGTAGATCTCGCAGGCTTCCGCGGACGCCGAGTAGGCCGGGCGCGCCTTTTTGGCGGGAGTCGTAGGCGTGATCGAAATCGAAGATTCCACCTTCCCCGCAGACACATGCTCTTCAGATTGTTCTTCAGTATTGTTCTTCAATACTCTCGGCAAACTGGTCTGTTCTGCATCCGTGCCTAACCTTAGGTTTTCGGTGCCTATGGTTAGGCATACGGTGCCGGAGGTGCGGCACTGGGTGCCATACGGGAGCAGCCTGTAGGTATTCGGGCCTTGCTCCTTCGTCCCTTCGATCAAGTTCTGCTTGATGTCGAGGAGGCCGATTCCCTGGAGCACTACAAGGAGGTCCGCGCACTTCCGGTATGACACCCCAGATCGGGATGCGAGCTCCCCCTTGGCGACTTCGAACGGACCTTCTCCGCTATCGCGCGTGGCCTTGTTGGATGCGATTCGGCAGAGGGTGACATAAACGGCGAGAAGGTGTGCGCGATCGGTCCGGCCGTCCGAGGCCTCCTCGATGCGGTTTAGCGCCGCCTTGCCCATCCAGCACCACGGGCCGTCGGATGTGTGCCTTGCCGTCATGTTCATACCTGTGCCCCCATTTCCACCACGAGCTTGTCAAGCGTGCCCCGGGCGACCGCAAACGAGGCTTGGACCTGGCAGCCATCAGGAAGGATTATCACCACCACGCCATTGCCGGGGCACTTGCGGATGAGATCGAAGAACCATGCGAGCAGTCGCGCTAGGCTCCGCGGGGAAGGGTTCCTTTTGAACTCCACGTCGGCCAGCCCCTCATGGGCTCCTGCCTCCTCGGGCCAGAGCCTCGCATACGCGCCGGAACCATCCTCGAGCTCGATGAAGTGATGGTGCTCCCCTGGAAGGATGTTGCTGATCACATGGCACCGCCTTCCCTCTTCGCAATGAGGAGCTGCCGGCGAGTGATGCGCGTGAACTGTGGGACGCCCGGGCGCCTCGGCTTCGAGGCCCAGCGGAGCGCGAGCCTGTCGAGAAGCCTGCGCGTGGACCCGCTGACGTTGCTCTCGCGGATGTGCTTCATCGGCTGGCCTCCTTGGATGCCGGGACCCGGCTGGATTCCACGAGGGCGGCGACCTCGGCGAGATCAAAACGTACAGTGCAA
>JAHFTI010000555.1 GCA_023265535.1 Opitutaceae bacterium | reverse complement strand
TCCGGTGCGGGCCGGTCGGCTCGGGGCGGAAGGGCAGGAGCTGGTCGAGGTGCACGAGGGGTGCGGCGAAGGGGGGCGTGGCGGGTGCCTCGATCACCAGCTCATTGGGCTGGCTGCTGTACACGCGCGGCATGGTCAGTTCGCCGCGGCTGTTGACGCGGGTGACGGCGACACCCGTGACGCGCACCTCGGCGTCCACGATGGCGGCCGGGTTGGGCAGGATACTCTGGGGGATCTCGACGGTGAAGCGGCCCGGGTTCGCATCGATCTTGAGTTCCCAGCTCAGCTCGGATGGCTCGTATCCCTGCACCACGCCGTGCACCTCGACGCGCAACACGGCCTCAGCACCCCTGAAGAAGCGCGACGGCACGAGCGGGCGCGCGGGCGGCAGGGACTGTTCCCCGAGGATGCGGATTTTCCTTGGGCGGATGCCGGGGGCGTAGCTGCCGGGGTCGCTCACACCCTCGATGTCCAGCAGGTGGCCCACGCGGATCGATTTGAGGGTGGCGTCATCCGTTTCCAGGAACTTGTCGCGCCGCGCCTCGGCGATGAGCAGCCAGCTGCCTCCCGTTTCGTCCTGCAGCGTGATCTGCTGGCGGGGACCGTGGAAGGTAACGACTCCTCGCACATGAACGGGGATTGACCTGGAGGACAGTTCCCGGGGCAGGGCGCGGAGCACTCCGATCTGTGTGATGAGTTCGGGCGCGGCCGCCGGTTCGGCGAGGGACGGGAGGAGCGTGAGCTGCAGCATGCAGAGCAGCCCAAACAGCCCAGTGAGGCAGGCGCGGCCTGCCAGCGCTCCACGGGCAGGTCTCCGGACGGGGGGCACGCGACAGGCAGCAGGGCTCATGACTGCAGGGTAGGGGGCGGGAAGCCCGGGTACATGCGCAATTCCAGCGCCGTCATAAGTCGATGAGAGGTTGGGGTTATCCGTGCGAGGGCGTCGTTGTGAGCAGGATCATCGCACATTGCCCAATCGGATCATTGGGACTTTGCTGGAGTCATTGAGGGCATTCTTGTGCCGTCCGCTGCGGAGGGCAGGAGCCGCCGCTCGGGGGGGAGATTCCCAAGGTTGCGGCGAAGGTCGTAGATGAATTCGGCCATGGGTGCACCCTTGGGGTCAAACAGCAGCAGCACTGTGCTCTGGCTGGGAAGACGCCCGGTGTGGCGCGCAGGCAGGCCCGCCTCGACTGTCACCGTGAGCGGCCCGCTGAGCGAGGGCTCGGGCTTGAAGACGAGTTCATAGTCGATGTCGCGTTCCTTGTTTTGGTTGAGCAACATCACCGCCATTCCCTGTGCGTTGCGCGTGGCGATGGATTTGACGCGCCGGTCACTGGTCGAGCTGGGCAGGAAGCTCCCTGTCATATGCCTGGCCATGAGTTGCATGTGGTAGTAGGTGGAGCGAGGATGGAACTCCGGAGGCAGGCCGAGGTATCCGAAGTCCGTGGCGACGCGGTCCGTCTCGTTGATGCACCAGGGCGCAATGGTGAAGGCACGCAGACTCATGCCGATGCCGAAGACCTCGGCCACGAATTGACCGCCGAGGAAGGAGGCGTTGCCGAAGCCTGCGATGTCGCGGTCGGGATTCACATAGGTGACGTTGAGCTCGGTGAGTCCCCAGAGCAGCCGGGCCTCCCCTGTGCGCTGGTGCCTGCGATCCGCCTCGGCCATGAGCGAGACAAGGGAGCGGGCCTGCAGGCGCACGTTCTCGGCGGAATGGAGGATCACGTCGTCGCGCTTGAACTCCCTGCCGTTGGGGTAGCGATGGAAGGTGAAGCCATCGATCATCCAGGTTCCGTCGGGGTTCCTGCCGGTGACATCGAAGCGCCCGCCGCAGAGGGCCTCGTAGTCCGACGTGTGCATGCTGGCTTCGTCGAACGCAAAAATCCTGATCGAGGGATCGGCCGCGCGCAGGGCGGGTGCAATGCGTATGATGTCCACATACACCTTCTGGATGCCCTCGGGGTCGTGCAGCAGGGGTTCGTTGCCAATGGACCAGAAGCGCACTCCTTGCCCGGGTTTCCTGTTCAGGTCATGCACGAGCTCGGCTGCCTGTCCGGCGCTGAAGTCGTGGGGCACCTGAAGCAGGGGTTCTGCGCCGGCGCTCCGGATGTCGGCGATGATTTGCCGCAGGCGTGTGCGCTCAGGGAAGCGCTTTTCGTAGCCGTTGCCGCCGATGCGCACCAGGCGCACGCCGCTCTCGGCCACCTTGGGCCACAACAGGTGAAGGTGGCCGGGGCGAGTCCCCTCATCGTGGTTGGCCATCCAGTGGTTTTGGCCGAAAAGCCACGGGCTGATTTCCTGGCCGGCAAGGGGGACGACAGAGAGGAGCAACGCGAAAAGCCGTGGAAGAAGGCGCATGACAGGATGTTTCGTGGAGGCGGGCATGGTGAATCGGGGCAGGTCTGGGCAGACTATCCGCCTTTTCTCGCTTTGCTGCCATTACCCGATCGGATAGGTGTTGCCAGGTGAGCCGCTTGTCGGATGCCTGCGCGGCCTGCATCCCCAGCTCGCCGGGTGCCATTGATGTTCCCCCGGGCTCGAAAGACGGGATTGCGGAATGCCTTCTCAGGTTGGGCAACTACACGGCCATCGTGACCAGTCTGTATGGCAAGCCGGGGTGACGTGCTCGTCGAGGTCGGCATTGCGCCCTGGGTCTCCGTTGTATCCTTAACAAAAGGCCCTCCGCCCTCACACCGAAGTGTGAGAGGGGAGGGCAATTTTTTTGCCTGCGCGGGACGTCGCGGGGCTGTGCCCGCGACGTCGTGACAGGTGGCTGCCTCAGGCGCGCTCCTCGGCGATCTGCTCGAGGGACTTGCCGGAGGTGTTGGGCATGAAGAAGAATCCGACGAAGCCGCTGATAGCCAGGAAGAGGGTCAGCAGGCCGGCGACATTCTTGATGTCGGTGTGGGCGAGGATCGGGACGAAGAAGCTCCAGAAGCCGAGCACCAGGCGGGCCATGCCGAAGGTGAAGCCCTGGGCCGTGCTGCGCAGGTTGGTGGGGAACAGCTCCTGGCTGAAAACCTTGTAGAAGGCCTCGCCCGAGAGGGCCGCGCTGGTGGCGAAGAGCACGATGTTGGCGACTACGGTCCAGAGGGTGAAGGGGAGCACCAGGAAGATGCCGTAGCCTAGCACCTGCAGCACTGCGCCGATGCCCCAGAGGGTGCGGCGTGCCTTGTG
>JAHFTI010000075.1 GCA_023265535.1 Opitutaceae bacterium | reverse complement strand
CATCATCCTCTTCCTGCAGTGGCGCCCCGCGGGCCTCTTCGTCACCCGCAGCCGCAGCCTCGACGAGTAAGCACCATGTCCTCCCCTTCCCCCCTTCCCTCGGCGGCCGATGACAACGACCAGAAACCCTCGCGGCTGATCGGCGAGCACGTCCCGCCCACGCCCTACCACCAGCCGCCCCCGCTGCGCCTCCGCGTGGAGATCGCCCTGGTCGCGGCCATCGCGCTGCTGCTGGTCGTCCTGCTCCCGCTGCTCAACCTCCACGGCACCGTCAGCGATTTCACGATCAACCTCTGGGGCAAGTACCTCTGCTACGCACTGCTCGCCCTCTCCGTCGACCTGCTCTGGGGCTACACCGGCCTGCTCAGCCTCGGCCAGGCCCTCTTCTTCAGCCTCGGCGGCTACATGATGGGCATGCACCTCATGCTCATGATCGGGAAACTCGGCCAGTATAAGTCCGACATTCCCGACTTCATGGTCTTCCTCGGCCACACCACCCTGCCCGACTTCTGGAAGCCCTTTCAGTCTTTCCCCTTCGCCGTCGCCATGGTGTTCCTCGTGCCAGGCATCCTCTCGGCCGTCTTCGGCTACCTCGCCTTCCGTTCGCGCATCAAGGGCGTCTACTTCTCCATCCTCACCCAGGCGCTCACCTACGGCGCAGCCCTCCTCTTCTTCCGCAACGACCTCATGATGGGCGGAAACAACGGCTTCACCGACTTCAAGACTCTCCTCGGCGCCGACATCCGCTCCCCCGACACCCTGCGTGTGCTGTATTTGTCCACGGCGGTTGTCCTGCTCTCCGTGTACCTCGGCCGTCGCTGGCTCTCCAACACCAAGTTCGGCCTCGTCCAGCAGGCGGTGCGCGACGGCGAGAACCGCGTCCTCTTCTCCGGCTACGCCGCCGGCCACTTCAAGCTCTTCGTCTTCATCCTCTCCGCCCTCATCGCCTCCGTGGGCGGCGCCCTCTACGTCGGCCAGGTGGGCATCATCAATCCCGGCGAGATGACCCCCGACAAGTCCCTGGAGGCCGTGGTCTGGGTCGCCGTCGGCGGCCGCGCCACCCTCTTCGGTCCCATCGTCGGAGCCATCGGCATCAACGCCCTGAAATCCTACGCCACCCGCGCCTTCCCCGACCTCTGGCTCATCATCCTGGGCGGCCTCTTCATCCTCGTCGTCCTCTTCCTCCCGGGCGGCATCGTCTCCATCCCCGGCAAGCTCGCCGCCGCCTGGAAAAAATTCCGCACCCGCAACAACGAGACCTGAAGCCCCATGCCTCATCCGATTCTCAACGTCGAGGACGTCTCCAAGACCTACGACGGCTTCAAGGCCATCTCGAACCTGAACTTCTACCTCTACGAGGGCGAGCTGCGCACCGTCATCGGCCCCAACGGCGCGGGCAAGTCCACCTTCTTCGACCTCATCAGCGGCCGCGCCAAGCCCGACACGGGCACGCTCCGCTTCGGTGACAACACCGACCTCACCCGCCTCAACGAATACGAGATCAGCCGCCTCGGCATCGGCCGCAAGTTCCAGACCCCCTCCGTCTTCGTCGAGCACACGGTCTGGAACAACATGGTGCTCTCCCTCGCCGGCAGCCGCGGCGTCTTCGCCTCGCTCTTCCAGAAGCTCGATTCCACGGGGCGCGACCGCATCGACGAGCTGCTCAAGCTCGTTCGCCTCCATGACAAGCGCTACTGGAAATCCGGCCAGCTCGCCCACGGCGAAAAACAGTGGCTCGAGATCGCCATGCTCCTGGCCATGCAGCCCCGCGTGCTCCTCCTCGACGAACCCGCCGCCGGCATGACCGACGAGGAAACGCATCGCACCGGCGAACTCCTCCTCTCCCTGGCGGGCAAGCACAGCCTCATCGTCATCGAGCACGACATGGCCTTCGTGCGCCAGATCGCCCGCGACGGCACGGTCACCGTGCTCCACCAGGGCTCCGTCCTCTGCGAGGGCCACTTCGACGAGGTCCAGTCCAACCCCAAGGTCCGCCAGGTCTACCTCGGCCGCGGCAAAACTACCTGATACCACACCGCCACAAACCCAGATTCACCCTCTGATTCACCCTCTGATTCGGCCCCCCGGCCGAATCACCCTCCGAAGCTCCCAGAGGAGCGTAGGAGGGCCCTTTCACGCTCCTTCTCGCCCCTCCCTTCTCCCTTCATCCATGGCCCTCCTCACCCTCAGCAGCATCGAGACCGACATCGGCGGTTCCCGCATCCTCCGCGGCGTCACCCTCGAGGTGAACGAGGGCGAGGTCGTCGCCCTCATGGGCCGCAACGGCGTGGGCAAGACCACCACGCTGAAATCCATCACCGGCATGCTCCCGATCCGCGCCGGCCGCATGGACTTCGCCGGCCGCCGCATCGACCGCCTCGCCCCCGACCTGCGCGCACGCTCGGGCATCGCCTACGTGCCCCAGGGCCGCGACATCTTCCCCCATCTCACCGTCGAGGAAAACCTGCGCGTCGGCCTCGTCGTCCACGGCCGCGGCCGCGCCTCAGACAACGCTGGCCTCGAACGCGTGTACACCCTCTTTCCAGTGCTCAAGGAGATGCTCGCGCGCAAGGGCGGCGTCCTCTCCGGAGGCCAGCAGCAGCAGCTCGCCATAGGTCGCGCCCTGCTCACCCGCCCCAAGCTCCTCATCCTCGACGAGCCCACCGAGGGCATCCAGCCCAACATCATCGAGCACATCGGAGACACCCTGAAGAAACTCAAGGATGAGGGCCTCGACGGACGCCCGGTCGACCTCGAGGTGCAGAATGCCATCAAGGTCCTCAAGCAGGAGGGCGGCCTGGCCATCCTCCTCGTCGAGCAGTACGTCGACTTCTGCCGAGAGGTCGCCGACCGCTTCTACGCCATGGACCGCGGCGCCGTGGTCATCTCCGGCCCCATCGCCACCCTCACCGACGACGTCGTCAAGAAGCACCTCCAGGTCTAGTCGTCACGAAGCCATCATAAATCACCACTGCAGCTCTGATTCGGCCCCCCGGCCGAATCACCCTCCGAAGCTCCGCCAGGAGCGTAGGAGGGCCCTTTCACGCTCCTTCTCCTCTTTTCCTCACTTCTCCCGCCATGCACCTCACCCCGCGCGAGCGCGAAAAACTCCTCATCGTTGTCGCCGCCGACCTCTCCCGCCGTCGGCTGAACCGCGGCCTCCGTCTCAACTATCCGGAAGCCACCGCCCTCATCACCTACGAGATCATCGAGGGAGCCCGCGACGGCCGCAGTGTCTCCGACCTGATGAGCTTTGGCACCACCCTGCTCACCACCGACCAGGTCATGGACGGCGTCCCCGAGATGCTCCACGAGGTGCAGGTCGAGGCCACCTTCCCCGACGGCACCAAGCTCGTCACCGTGCACCATCCCATCCGGCCCAGGGCCGTCACACCCGGGGCCGCCGGCTCCTCCACCCAAGTCCCGGCCCCTGCTGGAACACCCGCCCCAGGCGCGGCCCCTTCCCCGGATGACAGCAGCGCAAGCGCCCGTCTCATTCCCGGCGAGTTGCTTCCCGAGCCCGGCGCCCCCGACCTGGAGGCCAACGCCGGCCTCGCCACCTGCTGTATCGAGGTTTCAAATACAGGCGACCGCCCCATCCAGGTCGGTTCCCATTTCCACTTCTTCGAGGTCAACGAAGCCCTCCGCTTCGACCGCGCCGCCTCCCGCGGCTTCCGCCTGAACATCCCCGCGGGCACCGCCGTCCGCTTCGAGGCGGGCGACACCCGCCGCGTCGAACTCGTCGCCCTCGCCGGCACCCGCGAAGTCCACGGCCTCAACGCCCGCATCAACGGAAAACTATGATTCGGCCTCCCGGCCGAATCACCCTCCGAAGCTCCCAGAGGAGCGTAGGAGGGCCCTTTCACGCTCCTTCTCCATCCGATCTTCTCGCCTCCCCCCATGAAACTCTCCCGTCGCCAGTACTCGGAAATGTTCGGCCCCACCGTCGGTGACCGCGTCCGCCTCGCCGACACCGACCTCTTCGTCCAGGTCGAGCGCGACCTCATCGCCGAGGGCGGCGGCTACGGCAACGAGATCAAGTTTGGCGGTGGCAAGGTCATCCGCGACGGCATGGGACAGTCCCCCACCGCCACCGACGCCGAGTCGCTCGACCTCATCCTCACCAACGCCCTCGTCCTCGATCCCCTCCTCGGCGTGATCAAGGCCGACATCGGCATCAAGCACGGCCACATCGTCGGCATCGGCCACGGCGGCAACCCCGGCATCCAGTCCGGCCTCGGTTCCGCCTACCCCGATCCCGCCACCGGCCTGCGCAACCCCATGATCGTCGGCGCCTGCACCGAGGTCATCGCCGCCGAGGGCTGCATCGTGACCGCGGGTGGCATCGACACCCACATCCATTTCATCTGCCCGCAGCAGATTGACGAGGCCATCAGCTCCGGCATCACCACCATGCTGGGCGGCGGCACCGGCCCCGCCACCGGCACCTTCGCCACCACCTGCACCCCCGGCGCCTGGAACATCCACCGCATGCTCGAGGCGGCCGAGGCCTTCCCCATGAACCTCTGCTTCCTGGGCAAGGGCAATTGCGCCACCCCGGAGCCCCTCCGCGATCAGGTGCTCGCGGGCGCCATCGGCCTCAAGCTCCACGAGGACTGGGGCACCACCCCGGCCGCCATCGACACCTGCCTCGGCGTCGCCGACGAGCTCGACGTCCAGGTCGCCATCCACACCGACACCCTCAACGAGGCCGGCTTCGTCGACGAGACCATCGCCGCCTTCAAGGGCCGCACCATCCACACCTTCCACTCCGAGGGCGCCGGCGGCGGCCACGCCCCCGACATCATCCGCGTCTGCGGCGAGGCCAACGTCCTCCCCTCCTCCACCAACCCGACGCGCCCCTTCACCGTCAACACCATCGACGAGCATCTCGACATGCTCATGGTCTGCCACCACCTCGACTCGAAGATTCCCGAGGACGTGGCCTTCGCCGAGTCGCGCATCCGTCCCGAGACGATCGCCGCCGAGGATTGCCTGCACGACCTGGGCGCCATCTCCATGACCTCCTCCGACAGCCAGGCCATGGGCCGCGTCGGCGAGGTCATCCTCCGCACCTGGCAGACCGCCCACAAGATGAAGCAGCAGTTCGGCGCCCTCCCCGGCGCCGCCCATCCCCTCGCGGACAACTTCCGCGTCCTGCGCTACCTCGCCAAGTACACGGTCAATCCCGCCATCGCCCACGGCATCAGCCACGTGGTCGGTTCGCTCGGCATCGGAATGTTTGCCGACCTGGTCGTCTGGAAGCCCGCCTTCTTCGGCGTCAAGCCGGAGCTCATCCTCAAGGGCGGCCTCATCGCCAGCGCCAACATGGGCGATCCCAACGCCTCCATTCCCACGCCGCAGCCCACCTTCTACCGTCCCCAGTTCGCCGCCTTCGGGCGCGCCCTGCACCGCACCAGCATCTCCTTCGTATCCGACATTTCACTACGCAATGGCACGCTCGGCCCCCTCGGCCTCTCGCGCCTCCTGCTGCCCGTGCGCAACACCCGCGGCATCGGCAAGCGCCACATGGTCCTCAACGACGCCCTCCCACACATTGAGGTGGATCCGGAAACCTACTCGGTGAAGGCCGACGGACGCCTGCTCACCTGCGAGCCCGCCAAGTCCCTCCCCCTCGCCCAGCGCTACTTCCTGTTCTGAGTCGGCCCCCGGGAAACCCCCGCGGAAACCATGGACCGACGCGTCGCAACACACGACGCAGCAGGGCCTTTTGTCCTCCTGGGGACGCCCGGGGGAATCTTCCGTGCCTCTCCTGCGTCATGCGCTGCATCCCCATGATGATGCGCCACAGTCTCCTGCTCCCCTCCCTGGCTGCTCTTGCCTGCCTGCTTGCCCTGCCCGAACAGGCCGAGGCGCGGCCCTCCCTCCCTCCCCATTTCGCCTCGCACATGGTGCTCCAGCGCGAGATGCCCGTGCCTCTCTGGGGCAAGGCCGAGCCGGGCGAGACCGTCCAAGTTTCCTTCGCCGGCCAGTCCCGGACGACCCAGGCGGACAAGGAGGGCAACTGGCGCATCCTGCTCGACCCCCTTGGGACGAGCGCCGAGTCCCGCACCCTTCGCGTCGAAGGCAACATGCCCGACTCCAGCGGCGACCGCTCGCCCGTGCTCTTGGACGACATCCTGGTGGGTGAGGTGTGGTTCTGCTCCGGCCAGTCCAACATGGACATGACCGTCGCGAAGACCGAGAAATACCGCTTCGCCGGCGTGGACAACGAGGCCGCCGAGGTGGCAGCCGCCAACCACCCGCTCATCCGCATGTTCACGGGAGACTGGGCCTGCAAGAACCAGCCCATGTATGCCGTCCAGGGAACCTGGCGCGCCTGCACTCCCGAAACCGTCCGCGAATTCTCGGCGGTCGGCTATTTCTTCGCCCGGCGTCTCCGTGAGAGCCTCGCTGTGCCTGTGGGCCTGGTCACCCTCAGTTACGGCGCCAGCACAGCCCAGGCCTGGATACGCCGCGAGGCCATCAGCGCGGAGCCCCGCCTCAAGCCCGTC
The DNA here is from genome assembly GCA_023265535.1 of Opitutaceae bacterium. Classification (GTDB taxonomy): domain Bacteria; phylum Verrucomicrobiota; class Verrucomicrobiia; order Opitutales; family Opitutaceae; genus MWDT01. The sequence continues at coordinate 5,151 of JAHFTI010000075.1, read as the reverse complement.
CTCGATACCTATGATGCGCAGGTCGCCGCCTACGTCCCTCCCAGCGAGGAGGAACTGAAGGCCTGGACACTCGAGGTGGAAAAGGCCCGCGCACAGGGCCTGCGGGCACCCAAGAAACCCAAGGCCGATCCCATCCTCGACCAGCACAACCCCACCGTGCTCTACAACGGCATGATCCACCCGGTCGTTCCCATGGCACTGCGCGGCGTTCTCTGGTACCAGGGTGAGTCCATCACCGCACCCAAGGAGCTCTTTCCCCTCTGGAACGAGACACTCATCCGCGACTGGCGAAAGCTCTGGGGGCGCGAATTGCCCTTCTACTTTGTCCAACTCGCCGCCCACGGGAAAGCCAGCAACAATCCCGAGGTTCGCGAACAGCAGGCACTCGCCCTGAAGCTTCCCTCCACCGGCATGGCGGTGACCATCGACATCGGCGACCGCGGCAATGTGCACCCGAAGAACAAGCAGGACGTGGGCGCCCGCCTGGCACTCCTTGCCCTGGCCAGGACCTACGGCCAGCCCCTCGAGGACTCCGGCCCCATCCTGCTCGCCGCCGCCCGCGAAGGCGCGGCCCTTCGCCTCAGTTTCGCCCACGCCCAGGGAGGCCTCGTCGCGCGTGGCGGCGACCTGCGCACCCTTGAGGTCGCCGGGGCGGAAGGAAAGTTCCTGCCCGCCACCGCCGTCATCCGGGGCTCCTCGCTGCTTGTATCCAACCCTCAGATACAGGCTCCCGTCTCGGTCCGCTATGCCTGGAGCGCCTTCCCCGAGGGCTGCAATCTCTTCAACACCGCTGGCCTTCCCGCGGCGCCCTTCCGCGCCTCGGTGCCCTGAGGCGCCCTGCGCCCCTCGCCCCGGGCCCCTGGCCCCGAGGAAGGGCCCTCAGCCTCGCAGACCCCTGCCCTCGCCTGCCTCAGGCCTTCCTGGCAAGGTCCAGCGAGGCTGCCAGGCCCTGGAAACTGGCCTCGAGGCGCACAGGACCGGGTGTGGCCTCGACACGGAGCACGACCGTCGCGAGCCCGGCCTCCAGCCCGGCAAGCGGCGACCCCAGCACGCAGGCGGGGCCGCTTGCCTTGAAAGTGACCTCGCCGCCGGCCTGCACACAGGTCGCCCCACGGCCATCCACCACGCGCGCCCGCAGGACGAGCACGTCAATCTCACCCGGCATGGCCTGGATTCCCTGGTCATCCACCTCCAGCAGGAGGCGCACTGGCTCCGCGGGAGTCAGAATACGGTGCTGGGCCACGCCCTTTCCGCCCACATAGCCTATCGCACTGAGCTCACCCGCCTCGTAGCGCGGCAGGTCGAACACAAACGGGGGATGGGGCAGGTACTGCGTCACCCGCGTGCAGGAGGCGATGCTGCGCCCGCAGGACTTCCCCTTGAGGAACAGTTCCACCTCCTCGCAGTTGCTGAACACCGTCACGCGCAGCGACGAACCCTCAGTCCAGTAGCTGGCAATGAAGAGCTCGGGGCCGCCCGTCCATCCGTGACCACCCTCGGACACGGCACGCTGGCTGCGGTAAAAATGCCAGCTGAACTTGGGCACGCGGAAGGAATCCGCCACGCCGCAGGCCGCACGCTGCGGATGGTAGCCGCGCGCATAGTCGAACATGCACCACTGCCCGTCGAGGACGGCCGGGCTGGAGAGGGTGTCGTTCAGGGCGATGGTGAAATTCTTGGCCTGCTGGAGCAGCCCGCGCTCCCCCTCGCCTCGGCGATGGCGCGAATTGCTCCAGGCCGCATGCAATCCCGCCCCGGTGCTCTGGTCGAAGCCCTCGTTGGCCGCATAGTATTCCCAGTCGCCATACTCCGACACCAGGTGCGCGCAGTCACCCTGCTCCCAGGTGTGGATCTCCCCGTGCTGCCGCGCCCGGATATAGACGTCGAAGCCGGGCATCCAGCCGCAGGTGTACATCTGGTCCCCGGGGTACTCCTCATGGCCGGCCTTTCTCATCCTCGTGATGAAAGCCTCGTCCATGGCGGTTTCGTTGAGGGAAAGCTCCCAGAGCACCACGCACGCATGGTTGCGGTCGCGCCGCACCACCTCGCGGGCAGTGTGCTCGCAGGCGTTCCTGAACGCCTCGGCTCCAAAGAACTGCCACCCGGGGATCGCATTCATCACCACGATCCCCAGCTCGTCGCAGGCGTCGAGGAAGGCCGGCGACTGCGGATAGTGGGACAGGCGCACATAGTCGAAGCCCGCCTCCTTGATGCGACGCGCGTCGCGCCTGTCCGCGGCCGGGCCCACTGCGTATCCGGCGATCGGATACTCCTGGTGCCTGTTGGTGCCGCGCAACCGGACCTTGCGGCCGTTCAGCATGAAGCCTCCGCTGCGCGAAAAGGAGATGCGGCGCACGCCCACGCGCAGCGTGCGCTGGTCGGAGACGGCGCCCTGCGGCGTGAGCAGCGACACCCGCAGCTCGTGCAGCACCGGATACTCCACCGACCAGAGCCGCGGGGACTCGAGCAGCAGGTCCTGCCGTGCCTCCCGGCGCCCGCCAGCCGGCAGGTCAAAGGGCTCGGACAGGGACTCCGCCACGCACTTGCCAGCCAGGAAAAGTCCCACCCTCACCCTGCAGCCGTTCATGCCCGGGCCGGTCAGCGCCGCCTCGGTGCGCACGGAGCAGAGGGCCCGGCCGGCATCCGCCTGCAGGGTCCTGAAAAAGACGCCGCCGCCTGCGACCGTGCCCGAGCTGAGCTCATCGGTGACATGCAGCGCCGGGTAAAACCGCAGCTCCGCCCCGCGATAAAGGCCGCCATACCAGCAGAAATCGAGGTCCTTGAGGGGCTTGCCCGGCGGCACCGAGGCATTGTCCCTGTTGTCCAGCACCAGGCGCAGCTCGTGCTCGCGTCCGTCGGAAAGCGCCCCCTGCAGGTCCACCTCGAACGACAGGTAGCCGCCCTCGTGCCGCGCCAGCTCGCGTCCGTCCAGCTGCACGCTGCAGCTGTGCATCGCGGCCCCGACCCAGAGCACCTGGCGCAGTCCCGCCTCCTCCGGCCCCGCCGACAGCAGCCTGCGGTATTCGCACACGCCCTGCCAGTGGTTCCCACCGTCCGCATCGGCCTCGACCGCGGAATGGGGAAGGCTCACGGGCTGCCACTCGCCCGCCCCCTCGCACCGCCGGAATTCCCAGCCCTCGTTGATGGATGTCTGCCGCCTCATCTGTCTGTTGTTTTATTCGGAATTGAACTCTTCAAATTTTTGTGGCGCGCCCTGCGAGGCCTGCCTTCGGTATTCAGTTTCAGGATACGGAATCCCTGCTGATCAGCCCCACGGGCAGCGTCACGCGCCGCTTCGGCACCTTGCCGTCCGTCGTGAGCAGGTCCATCATGGCGACAGCCTGCTCGGCCATCTCCCGCAGGGGCTCGTCGATCGTGGTCAGCGGCGGGTTCTGGATGCTCGACACACCCTCGTTCTCGCCGCCGATGAGGCTGATGTCGCCTGGCACCTTGAGGCCCATCACATAGGTGAGGATGTGCAGGCACTCCATGGCCTGGAAACTCGTGCCGGGCGCATAGATCGCATCCGCCCCGCCCTTGACGATGCCGGCGATCGCCGCCGCATGCGTGGTGCCATCCTCGATGGGTCGCAGGAGCCGCACATCCACGGGCACGCCCGCCTCCTCCAGCGCCTTGATGTAGCCCTTGCGGCGCTCGCGCAGCGGCACCAGGTCGCTGCCCATGAACGCCAGCCTGCGCTTGCCGCGCTCCAGGAAATGTTTCGCCGCCAGGTAGCCCGAGGCGTAGTGGTCCGAGCACACCACGTACTGCTGCGGGCGCGCATCGAACTTGTCCATGTACACGATGGGCAGGCGCGGCTCGAGCTCCTCGAGGATGTGCTGCAGGCCCTTGTCGAAGGTCACCGCAATGACACCGTCCAGGAACGCTCCCGGCAGCTGCTCGAGCGGATTCGAGGGCAGGATCACCCCGATGTTGCGCCGCGAGAAGGCAAAGGAAAGGTGTGCCGTGAGTGTCGCCGCATAACCCTCGATGCGGTCCGTGAAGGTCGGCTCGGAGAGGATCGCCACCTGGCGCGCACGCACCGACACCTGCGGCTTGAGGTTGAGCTCCTTGGCCGTGCGCAGCACCAGCTCGCGCGTCTCCGCCTTCACCTTGTCGCGGTTGTTGAGCACGCGGCTCACCGTGCCGGGCGACACACCCGCCAGCCTGGCGAGATCGTAAATCGTCGGCTTCTTGGTGACGCGGGGGGCCTTGGGCTGTGCGCTCATGTCGACAGCTTTGGCGGGACGCCCCCGTGTCGGCGACTTTTTTATGTCCGTGCCCGTTCCCTTGTTCATCACGAGACCCTCCCCCGGCGCGCCTCGAGCGCATCCCTGATCTCATAGGCCTTCGCCTTGCTGAGGGGGTAGAAGGCGAGCAGGGCAATGGCTCCAAGGGCCCACAGGGCCGTGGAAGAGGTGAAGATGACCCGCAGCGAAAGGATGGAATCGGCACTCTGCGCGCCCCCCAGCTTGGCGTCGAAGCCCGAGAAATTCAGCGCCAGGCCCGTGCCGAAAAAGGCGAGCGAATAGCCGGTCTTCTGGATCCAGGAGAAGATGGAGCCGAACATGCCCTCGCGGCGCTGGCCGTGACGCAGCTCGTCGTCATCACACACGTCCGCAAACATGGAGGGTGTCAGCACATTGATGGCGATCCACACGGGGCCGCAGAAAAACGGATCGATGAGGATCTTCCACATGCTTCCGGGCGTGAAGAGGACCCATTTTCCGATCGAGCCGATCAGCACCAGCACAAAGGTGGCCACCAGCGTGCGCCTCTTGCAAAAACGGTTGGCGAACCAGTTGAGCGGATAGATGCCGAGGATGCCGATCACCGCATACACGGACGAGAGGATGGCCTTCCACTCGGAGCCCAGCTTGATGTCACCGCCGCACATGTTGTACACGATGAGGTAGTAATCGATGCTGCTCGCGAGCATGCCGGCCACGACCTGCAGGAGGGTCAGGAGCACCAGCACCAGGAAGGCGCGGTTGCGGAAGGAATCCCGGAGGCTGGGCAGGAACTTCACACGCTCCTGTTGGGCGGCCTTCTTGAAGTAGCGTTCCTTGACGAAGAGCGCGGGGATCACGCCCATCACACCCATGATGAGGAAGGCGATTCCCCAGCCGACCCAACGCACGCCCGCCAGCA
>JAHFTI010000554.1 GCA_023265535.1 Opitutaceae bacterium | reverse complement strand
GTAGTTCGGAAAGCTCAGCGACACCCCGCCGCCGACCACCCCGGAGCTGGCCTATCGCCAGTTGCGCGAGTACCGCGACCGTTACCCGGACCGGGCGATCCTTGCCTGGCACAACGGCCTCGACGGCCTGCCCGCCTTCATGGGCGGCGCGGCCAACGTCATCCTGCGCTATCGGTCGTTCCAGGCGCGCGCGGACGAGATCCCGGACATGGGGGCCTTCGACCGTTTTGTGCGCGAGGAACTCGGCGGCGTGCTCATGCGGCTTTCGCCGAGGGACGGCCTGCTGGAGGACCCGGCCCGCAACTGGTGCCTGGCTGACGCCGGTGAGCGGCACCTGCTTCTCTATTCCGCGGGCGGCGCCGGCCTGGTGCTGCGCAGGCCCCTGGCGGCGCAGGCCTGGCGGGCGACCTGGATCGAACCGCGCTCGGGCGAGCGCAGGCCCGGCCCGGCGGCCGAGGGGCTGGTCACCGGACGGCGTATCCAGATGCCTGATACGCGGGCCTGGCTGCTCTGGCTCTCGCCCGCCCCGCAGTGACGCAAAAAAGGCCGCCTTTCATGGCGGCCCTTGTCCGTGTCTCCGCACTGCCGCGTGGGTGGCGGGACCCGTGGACCCGCCGGCAGTCGGCACATGTGTGTTGCCCGACTAGGGCTTCGGCTCGACGAAGGCGGCGAGGGCGTAGATCAGCGTGGCGTTCCAGTTGATGGCGATCTCGTTGTGCTCATAGGCGGCGAGCTCGTCGTACCATTCGCGCGCCGTGGGCCAGGGGCCGCCGACCAGGTAGCCCGGGACCTGCGGCGTGCCGCGGCGGTCGTGGGTGTGGGCGGGCGGGTTGGCGCCGAGGCCGGTCACGTAGCTGCGGCCGTGGTAGTTGCGGCCGAAGAGGTGCGCGAGGGCGTCGAGGGCGGCGGAGCGGTAGTCGGGATTGGGGGCGAGCTTGTCGGCGGTGTGGAGGAGGTAGGTCTGGGCCACGACGGACGCATTGCAGCCCCAGTAGAAACGTTTGCGTTCGCTGCCGTAGGCACGTCCGTGCGGGTTGGACTTGGCGGCCGCCGCGATGAGGCGGGTCGTCTCGAGGAGGTTGTTCTTGAGGCGTGCGACGAGTTGGGCGTCGCGGGCTCCGGGGCGCGTGCTGGTGAGGTAGGTGCCGAGGGCGAGGTCGCCCGGATTGCCCCAGGTGGGGCCGTTCCAGTCGAACTCCTCCTTCGCGGCGCGGGTCTCGAAATCCTTCAGGTAAACGGTCTCACCGGTGGCTTCGTAGAGCTCGATGGCGGCCCAGAGGCGGTGGCGCGGGTCGTCGCACTGGTAGGCGCCGGTCTTGAAGGCGGCGAGGTCCGCCTTCACGTCCTCCGGGTGGGCGGCCAGGTAGGCGTAGCTCTTGCGGGCGGCCTCGAGGCAGCGGTCGGCATAGGCTGCGTCGAACTCGCGGAAGTGGCGCGCGCCCAGGGCCATCATGGCCGTGAAGTCCGCCGTTGCGGAGCTGCTCCAGGGGCTGAGGAAGCGCTGGGCCTTCTCGCCGTCGGGTTTGCCCCAGTAGCGGAAGTCCGGTGAGGAGAGCTTGTGGTACACCCGGCCGTCGTCCATCTGCATGGTGAGGAGCCAGTCATACTCGTAGCGCAGCTCGGCGAGCAGGTCGGGCAGGCCCTTGCCGCTCTCGGGGATGCCGTGGGTGATCGCCTCGATGCGCGGGCGGAAGTGCTCCCAGGCCTTGAACATGAAACCCACGCTCACGCCGGCGTTGACCACGTACTTGTTGTAGTCGCCGGCATCATGCCAGCCGCCCGTGGACTTCTTGATCGCACCGGCGGGGCCGCCGACAAAGTCGAGGGCTCCATCGGTCAGGTGACAGGCGTCCTGGTGATAGCTGCCGCCCTCCCACTTGGCGTCGAGGGCGGTGCCACAGCGCCAGAGGTACATGCCGCGCAGGACGGTGACATAGGAGTCATTCCAGACCTGTGCTCCGATGTTGAAGGGGGCCGAGCGGGCCCCGCCCTGGAGTTCGATCAGGTAGCGGCCGGGGGTCTTGAAATCGGAGAAATCGAGGGTGCGTACGGTCTCATCGGTATCGGTGGCCAGGGTCTGGACGGGGGCTGAGAGCTTTCCGCTGTAAACGGGCTTGCTGGTGGCCATGTCCACCAAGGTGAAGGTCTCGGCGTTCTGGGTGACGGTGGAATACTTGTGGGCCTCCGGGGAGAAGCCGATGGAGTTCACGCGAACGGGGGCACCCGGAGGGGTGGCGCGCAGGAACTTGTTGGCTTGGGCGCAGGCCGTGATCGGCAGCAGCAGTGCGAGGGAAAGGGGAAGCAGGCGGCGATTCATTAAAGTCATGGGGAGGTTGATTTATCGCTACATCAATTCGTGTTCGGGCAATCATCAAGCGACAACGCCCACAAGGCGCGGCATTCCTTGTTCTTTCTTTAGGGTGGGGCATTCGAATCCATCCGGGGGCGGGAGGGAAGCCAGAATCGCCCTTGTATTTCATATTTGCGCAGCGGGTGCGGGACACTCAGTGTGCCCGATTCAAATCATGAGCGAAATTCCCACCGACATCAGTCATGACCAGCATGCCGTGCGCCGCCAGAAGCTTGCCGACATGCGTGCAGCCGGGTTCGACCCGTACCGCGCGAATTGCGAGCAGACCCATTTTTCTGCCGATGCCATCAAGCTGTACGTCGATGGCCAGGACTATGTTGTCCCGGTGAGCGTCGCCGGCCGCCTGGTCACGATCCGCGACATGGGCAAGAGCCAGTTTGTCAAGATCCTCGACCAGCAGGGCCTGATCCAGCTCTACGTGAAGAAGGACCAGATCGGCGAGGCCTCCTACGCCGCCTTCAAGAAGCTCGACATCGGTGACATCATCGGCGTCACCGGCCCCCTCTTCAAGACCAAGGCGGGCGAGGTTACCGTGCGCGCCGACAGCGCCGTGCTCGTCTCCAAGTCGCTGCGCCCGCTGCCCGAGAAGTGGCACGGTCTGACCGATCCCGAGCAGTGCTACCGCCAGCGTTACCTCGACGTGATCGTCAATGCCGAGTCGCGCGAGCGCCTCATCAAGCGCGCGAAGATCGTCAGCGGCGTGCGCCGCTTCCTCGAGGACCGCCAGTTCATCGAGGTCGAGACCCCGGTGCTCCAGTGCATCGCGGGCGGCGCCGCGGCCCGTCCCTTCACCACGCACCACAATGCGTTGGGCA
>JAHFTI010000553.1 GCA_023265535.1 Opitutaceae bacterium | reverse complement strand
CACGGGTGGTGGAGTCGGCGCCGAGGCCGGCGATGAATTCGTCGCCCACGGGGCCTCCCGAGGCGGTCACACAGCGGTCGATCTTCTCCAGGAAGGTCTGGAGCGCCGCTGCGATCCGCGGGTCGCCCGAGGCCTGGTGCGCGGCGGCGACGCTGCGCAGGTGCTCATAGGTGTGCACGCCATGCCCCCTGAGTGGCAGCTCCGGCCGTGCCAGCTTGGAAAGCTGCGCGTCCTCGGCGAGGTCCTGCGCATTGAAGTCCTGGTGGAGGAAAAGCAGGTAGTCGAGGTAGCGCTTGTCTCCACTTTTCCGATACATGCCCTCGAGCACATCCGTGATGGCCAGTCCGTGCGTGAGGCCGCTCGTGTCCGGCCTGGACGACCTAAAAGGATGGGACTTCCCCGCAGGATAGTTCCGCATCAGGTCGTCACAGGCGCGTTCGAGGGCCTGGTACACCTTCGGGTCCTGCGTGGCCTCATGCCAGCCGAGCAGGTAGCGCAGGGCGGTCGTCTTGGCCCAGAGCTCTCCGTTCTCCGAATTGAAGCGGTAGCGCAGCGCGGGGGTGTAGATGCCGAGGTAGCCGTCGGCATCCTGGGTGGAGAGGAGCCGCTGCACCTGGGCGCGCGAGCGCTGCAGCGCCTTCTCGTCGTCGAGCAGGACCGCGGTCCTGAGGTAGCCGTCCCACCAGTTGCTCTGGGTCTCGCTGTTCCACCACAGGAACTGGGCCCTGTCCTCCTCGGGCACGCCCTGTGCGCCCACGTCCTTGCTTTTCACGCTCGGTGAAAGCCGGTTGGCGCCGTAGATGTCGTCCTTCTGGATGAGCTCGTGGACCAGCTCATCGAGGTGCCCGGTGAAGCCGTCGAGGTTGCTTCGCAGCTGGTCCCTGAGCCAGCCGAGCGGTCTCACGGCGCCGAGGGGCAGTGACTGCAGCGCCTCGGGTTGGACAGAGGCGGAGGTGGGGTGCTCGATGGTTGCAGGCATCGGGGAAGGGGCGTTGGAGGTTTCCGTGGTGAGGGCGCGGGCGCAGGGGGCCGGTTGGCAGGCCAGGAGGACTGCCAGCAGCAGCGTGAGAAGGGCGGGCCTTGCCGCCGGGCTGCAGCAGGTCTGCGGTGTGCGCAGGCACGGGCCTGGCTCGGCAGGGGACTTGAGGCGGGGTTTCATTGCCTGTGATCCTAGCATTTGCCCCGGCATTGGGCTTCCATTCGTCGGGCATATGCTGATACTTTTTTAACACGAAGCTCTTCCATGCGCGCCTTTCCAGAGCCAGTTCGTATCAAGCCAATCGGCCAGTCCTTCATTGCCTTCCGGCATGCGGCTGCGTCCTTCCCCTTTTATTGGCATTATCATCCCGAGTTCGAGCTCACCTATGTGGAGCGCGGTTCGGGGACCCGTTACGTCGGCGACAGCATCAGGCCCTTCCAGTCAGGGGACCTGGTCCTGCTGGGCGGCAACCTGCCTCATACCTGGTGCTCCGACAACAGGAGTGCCTCCCCCCGCTCCCATGGGGCGATTGTGGTGCATTTCCCAAGGGACCTGTTCGTCTCGGGGGCCCCGGAATTCGAGGCGATCCAGGGCCTCCTTCGTGCCGCCGAGCGAGGCCTGGTGTTTGGTCCCGGAGTTGCGCGTGCCGCCGCAAGACAGCTGCGATCCCTGCCGCGCCTGGGCGGGCTCGCCGCGTGGTGTGGGCTGGTGAAGCTGCTCGATTGCCTGGCCCGGACCTCCCGGTCGGAGCCGCTGGTGTCACCGGGCTATGCGCCGCGCCTGAGTGCGGTGGCCCAGCGTCGCATCGAACGAATCCTTCAGTGTGTCGAGACCCAGGCCGGCTCGAGTGAGCTGGGCCTGGCGGGGCTTTCACGGCTGGTGCACATGAGTCCGGCTTCCCTGTCCCGCTTCTTCCGCCAGATGACCGGGCGCACCCTGGTGTCGCATATCACCCAGACCCGGCTGGGCATGGCCTGCCGGAAGCTCATCGAGTCCGACGATGGGGTTGCGGTGATCGCGTTCTCCTGCGGTTTCGAAAACCTCGCGAACTTCAACCGCCATTTTCGGCGCTCCCTGGGCATGACGCCCACGGCTTATCGCAGCCGTTTCAACCGGCGAGGGAGCTGGCCGCAGGTCTCCAGCTGAGCGGGTTCGCCCGAGTGTGTATCTGATATTTGGATACGTGTTGCGGTGTCTGATCCGGAAGTTTGATATACTGCATATGACTGCGATTAAGCGACTTGTGATAATTCAGAAAATATCAATGGATTCATCGTTTAAAAATCAGGGCATACACCGTTAATACAGGGTACACCTTCCTCACATGAAACCCTACTCCATATCCCCCCTGCATGAGCGTCCGACCGGACGGTCATCGGCTGGTACATGGAATAGCATGTGTGACTTGGGGTTTGCGCCCAGGACCAGCAAGGTGACGGAGGAAAGCCCACTGTAACTCGATTCCCAAATCGGCGTCACTGGGCCTACTCCAATCAGAGTGGGCTTTTTTGTACCTGCTCCCAGCGATCAACACCCTTCACAACGTGTCCACCCTAACCCATCCAACCCCCCTTCGTTCCACGCCTAATACGCGGAATACCGGAGGCTTGTGCCCAGTCCAGGCGACAGGGCTGAGTTTTTCGCAGGGGAACAAGTACCGCATTCAGGCCAAGGCCTGGATCACTGGAAGTGGAGCAGCTGCATAGAGGCATATCAGTGCCGAAACGCCGCCGCCCACTTCCCCCGAGGGAGTGGGTTTTTTGTTGGCCGCTCCCGGGGGTGATCAGATCGCAGCAAAGCGAATCCATCTTCGATGTGGCCTCACAGCTGAGCCCAGGCAAATCAGCGCACTCCGCAAAATCACGCGGCTGTCCAATCCGGGCGGTATCCACAGATGGGATACGCTCGAGAGGGCCTGAGGTGTGGTTCTTTCGTGTAATGATAATCGGTCCGCCAACCATGTATCGGGGCGGACCAATCTCTTTCAATCGCCTCACCGTCTAGTAGACCAGGACACTCGCGTTTCAAGCGAGACACACGGGCGCACATCCCGTTGAGGCGACCAATTTCAATTTCATGCGGTAGTAGCTCAGTTAGTTCAGAGCGCGGCGTTGCCAACGCTGAGGTCGAGGGTGCGAACCCCTCTTACCGCACCACCTTCAATCACGGCCTCGTGGTGTAACAGTAGCACAGCAGACTTTTACTCTGCCTGCAGGGGTGC
>JAHFTI010000074.1:690-11742 GCA_023265535.1 Opitutaceae bacterium | reverse complement strand
CCGCACTGAAGAGGCGCAATGACTAAGAAGCCGCGGGGGCGGGTCAACAGGAATTTTCACGCATAATGCATTTCACTGATTATCAAGTAAATGAAAGTTTTGAAAAGCACCCCAAAAGCCGCCACACCCTTTCCGCCCCACCCCGCCCCGGGAGGGAGAATGCGCTCACTAAAAGGCGGAGGCTGTTGACGAAGTCCCACAGGCCCATTCAAGGTTCTGACATGATCAGCATCCTCGGAGCAGACGGCAAAAGCTACGGTCCCGTGAGCGTGGAGCAAATCCGCGCCTGGATCGCCGAAGGCCGCGCCTCCCTGGACACGCTCGGCCAGCGCCAAGGCGATTCCGAGTGGCTGCGTCTCGGCGACTTCCACGAGTTCAACCCCTCACTCCCCCCGCCCCTCCCCAAGGCCCCGCCCGCCCTGCCCCCGGTGCTCATGGGCGCGGACGAACTCATCGAACAGGAACTGGGCGCCACGGAACGCCCCCTCGCCACCCGCTTCAAGCGGCTCGTCGCCTCGGTGATCGACACCTTCCTCTCCCTTTTCTTCGCCCTCCCCGGCGCCTTCATGCTGACCATGGGCATCCTCCAGGACGCCACGCCCTTCGAGGAACTGGTGCAGAAGAACTTCGCCGGCCACGAGAACAGCATGAGCCTCATTTTCGTCGGCATGCTCATCCCCGCCGTCGTGCAGATCTTCCTCCTGGCCCTGCGCGGCCAGACCGTGGGCAAGTACCTCCTCCAGGTCCAGATCGTGCGCCACGAGGACGAGAGCAAGGCGGGCCTCTGGCGGGCCGTCATGCTGCGCGGCATGGTCCCGGCCCTCATCGGCACCCTGCCCTACGTGGGCTTCGTGTTCACCCTGATCAACGTGTTCTTCATCTTCCGCGACGACCGCCGCTGCCTCCACGACCACATCGCCGGCACCAAGGTCATCCAGCTGGATTGAGCCGGGGCTACCCTGCGCACCGCTGCAAGGAGCCAGAAGCGGAGGACCTGCTGTCCGTCAATGGCTGGGCCCCCGGCTTCCCTGGCGAGGGAAGGCCCGGAGCTGAGCCCGCACGCACTCACAGCACACGGTCCGTCAGCAGCCCGCCCTGCTCCCAGGCGGCCAGGTTCGCCAGGAAATGCTCCACGAGGGCCTCATCCTGGTCCGCCCGCCCGCCAGCGATGTGCGGTGTGATGTGGCAATTCGGCGCCTCCCAGAGCGGATCCCCCGGGGGCAACGGCTCCGGCACGGTCACATCCAGGTAGGCTCCGCCCAGACGCCCCGACTGCAGCGCCTCCAGCAACGCCCGCTGGTCCACCGTCACGCCGCGCCCCACGTTGTAGAAGAGCGCCCCCGGCTTCACGCAAGACAGGCGCCGCGCATTCACGAAGCCGCGCGTCTCCTCGTTGTCCGGCAGGATGTTGACAATGTTGTCCGCCAGCGGAAGCACACCCGTGAGTGTATCCGCGCCGATGATACGCACACCCTCGACGCTGCGCGACTGTCGACGCAGGGCATACACGGTGCAGCCAAGGGGAGCCAGCAGCTGGGTCAGCCTTCGACCGATGGCCCCATAGCCCAGCATCAGCACGGTCGAACCGGTCAGGCGACGACACTGGTAGCGGCGTTCCGTGTACTGCCACGCACGCGCCCCCAGCTGGTCGGCCAGCGAGGCGGGGAGCTGGCGCGCCAGGGCCAGCATCATCGCCAGCACATGCTGCGCGCAGGAGTCGTCGAAGACCGACGACGAATTGCTCAGGGCCGTGCGCCGCGCGAGCATCTCCTCGCGAAAATGGGCGGTGTCATAGCGCGTGTAGCCGCCCGAGGAGATCTCGATCCAGCGCAGCTTCCGCGCCCGCAGGCAGTCCTCCACGGCGGGTTGCCCGTAGGCGATGTCGGCCTCCAGGATCGTGTCGTCACTCGTGCCCGCCTGCAGCACAGCCGCCGAGGCCGCACCCGAGAGGAGCAGGCGATGCCCGCGCCGCGCCAGCCCGTCGCGCAGTCGCGCGGAGGCTTCCTCGCTGAAGAGGGTGTTGCACCAGATGCCAAGTGACTTGGAAGTGTTCATGCTCGGTCAGGCGCGACAGCCGCTTATTCCTTCTCCGTGAAGCTGCACAGGCTGTGCACGCGCAGGCCCGCCTCGCGCAGCCGGTCCGAACCACCCAGCTCGGGCAGGTCGATGATCGCCGCCACACCCACCACCTCGGCGTGCAGCGCGCGGAACAGCTTCGTCGCCGCCAGCAGCGTGCCGCCCGTGGCGATCAGGTCGTCGACGATCAGCACGCGCGCGCCCGGGTGGCAGGCGTCGGCATGGATCTCGACCGTGGCGGTGCCGTACTCGAGTGCGTAGTCCTGGGAGAGGGTCTGGAAGGGCAGCTTGCCCTTCTTGCGCACCAGCACGAAGGGCTTGTGCATCTGGTAGGCCAGCGCGCCTCCGATGATGAAGCCGCGCGCATCGATGGCGGCGATGAGGTCGATCTTCTGCGTGGTGCAATCGAGCGAGAAGGTCTCCACCATCACGCGGAAGGCCTCGGGGTCCTGGAAGAGCGTGGTGACATCGCGGAAATTCACCTCGGGCTTCGGCCAGCCGCGCACGGTGCGCACCTTGGGTTTCAGATACTGGGCGACTGCAGTGCTCAACATAGGTGGCGCAGACTGGGGCAAAGGCCGCCCGAACGACACAAAAAAATGAGGCGCCCGCCCGGCGCAAAATCCGGTCACTGTGCCGTAGAAAAGCAGCAGCCCGTCGTTTGTTGGTCGCGGAGACGGGTGGCTTGCAGCCTGAGTCCGCTCCTGCGACAAGCCTGTCGCGCGACCACGCCATGCTGCCCTCGCTGCTCACCACCCTCTTTTTCGCACTCTCCACGATCTTCGCCCAGAGGAGCATCCGGGCGCTGGGCTCCACGCGCGCCAACATCGGCCGCCTCGTCTTCGCCTTCGTGATCCTCGGCGCCGTGGCCTGGTTCCTGGGCGAGCCCTTCGGCGGCGCAGGCCGCGACTGGCTGCTGCTCAGCGGCGTCATCGGCATGGGGCTGGGAGACCTCGCCTTCTTCGGGGCCCTCCCGCTGCTCGGCTCCCGCCTGACCATCCTCATGGGGCAATGTCTCGCCGCCCCCATAGCCGCCCTCATGGAATGGCTCTGGCTCGACACCCGCCTGACGGCGATGCAGGGCCTCTTCGGCCTGGTCGTGATCGCGGGCGTGGCCGTGGCCCTCATGCCCAGCCGCAGCCAGCCCCCGAAGGTGCGCGTGCGTTGGACCGGCTTCCTCTTCGGCTTGGGCGCCGCCGCCGGCCAAGGCATCGGCGCCGTCGTCAGCCGCAAGGCCAACCTCGTGGCCATGGCCTCCGGCGAACACATCAACGGCTTCACCGCCGCCTTCCAGCGCATCTCCGGCGGCCTCGTCATCACCCTCGCCTACTTCGCCGTGGTGGCCCTCCTGGACCGCCGCCGCGACCAGGCCCTCACGATGCCCGCCCAGGTGGCGGACACGGCCACGGTCTCGGAAACGCCTGCGCCCGCCGCCGTGTCCAGCGCCGACTCCGACCCGGGCCCCACCTCCACCGGCACCCAAACTTCCACGGCTGCTGCCCCCCCCAAGCCCACCCGCACCTGGCGCAGCTACCTCTGGGTGCCCGCCAACTCCGGCTGCGGCGCCGTGCTCGGCGTAAGCTGCTACCAGTGGGCCCTTTTCAGCACCCCGAGCGCCATCGTGCTGCCCATCGTGGCCACCACGCCGCTGGCCATCATCCCCTTCAGCTACTGGTTCGAGGGGGAACGCCCCTCGCGCCGCTCCCTCCTGGGCGGCTTCATAGCAGTGTTGGGTGCAGCCGGACTGGCCATCGTGCGCTGAGGCTGCCCGTCCAAACTGCTTCCCTTCCAAGGACCTGGCACAACTGGTTCGGCCTGCACTCCCCGGCCTGGGGAGGCACCAACGCCGATTGTCTGCAAGCTCCCATTGACGCCGGGGCTTTTTTTCCGATCGTATGACCCTTTCATGCTCACGATCGCCGATGTCTCAAAAAGCTACGGACCACGCACGCTGTTCTCCGAGGTCTCCCTCTTCATCCAACGCACCGACCGCCTCGGTCTCGTGGGTCCCAACGGCGCGGGCAAATCCACGCTCTTCAACCTGATCCTCGGCGAGGAGTCTGTCGACGAGGGCACCATCACCTGGGAACGCGGCGCCGACTTCGGCTTCCTTCCCCAGGACAGCGCCCCCGCCGGCGAGGAGACCATCCTCCAGATCGCCCTCGGCCGCGTGAAGACGCCCGGCCTCTCCGGCCCGCAGGGCGAGGAACATCACGACGACGACCTTCACCACGACGACTACACCCTCGAGCCGCGCGCCAAGCGCATCCTCGCCGGCCTCGGCTTCAAGGAGGAGGACCACCACCGCCACGCCAAGACCTTCTCGGGCGGCTGGGTCATGCGCGCCCACCTCGCGCGCCTGCTGGTGGCCGAGCCCGCCCTCCTGCTCCTCGACGAGCCGACAAACCATCTCGATCTTTCGGCCCTGCTCTGGTTCCAGGACTACCTGACCCGCTACCCGGGCGGCCTCGTCATCATCTCCCACGATCGCGCCTTCCTCAACGCCCTCTGCACGGGCATCATCGAGCTGCGCAACCGCCAGCTCTACGAGTGGACGGGCAACTACGACGACTACCTGCGCCTCAAGGCCGAGCACAAGCTCCAGCAGGCGGCCGCCTTCAAGAACCAGCAGCGCGAGATCGCCCACCTCCAGAAGTTCGTGGACCGCTTCGGCGCCAAGGCCTCCATGGCCTCGCGCGCCAAGTCCAAGGAAAAGCAGATCGAACGCCTCATGGACGTGGCGGTCGACGAGCCCGAGGACGACCTCATCAAGATCAACTTCCGCTTCCCGCAGCCCCCGCGCTCGGGCCTGAAGGTGGTCACGCTCAAGAACGTCAAGCAGGCCTACGGCGACCACGTCGTCTACAACAACCTGAACTTCTCCGCCGAACGCGGCGAGCGCCTTGTGCTCGTCGGCCCCAACGGCGCGGGCAAGTCCACCTTCCTCAAGATCCTGGCCGGCGTTGTCTCCATCCAGGGCGGCGAGTTCGACCTGGGCAGCAACGTCAAGCCGGGCTACTTCTCCCAGAACCGCTCCGAGACGCTCAATCTCAAGAACACGGTCATCGATGAGGCAATGACCATGCGCGACGAGAACCCCGCCATCACCGAGCAGATGGCGCGCACGCTTCTCGGCGGCTTCCTCTTCCGCAAGGACGACGTCTTCAAGAAGGTCGGCGTGCTCAGCGGCGGTGAGAAATCGCGCCTCGCCCTGGTCAAGCTGCTCCTCTCCCCGCCCAACCTCCTCCTCATGGACGAGCCCACGACGCACCTCGACATCCCGTCGATCGACGCACTCGTGGCCGCCCTGCAGCAGTACGAGGGCACGCTGATCTTCATCAGCCACGATGTGTACTTCATCAAGGCCGTGGCGCGCAAGGTGCTCCACGTGCAGTCCGGCCATCTCACGTCCTACGCGGGCGACTACGACTACTACCTGGAAAAGTCCAAGGCGGGCGACGCACGCGTGGCCCTGACCGCGGGCTTCACCGATTCACGCCCCGTGCAGGCCCAGGCAGCCAAGGCCTCCGAGGAAAAGGAGTCCGGCCGCACCGGTCCCAAGACCAAGGAGCAGAAACGCGCCGAGGCCGAGGCCCGCGCCGCCAAGGGAGCCCCCCTGCGCGCCGCCAAGGCCCGCGTGGCCGCCCTCGAGCAGGAGATCTCCAACCTGGAAAAGAGCCAGGCCGAGATCACCGCCGCCATGGAGGCGCCCGAGACCTACAACACCCCGGGCAAGGCCCAGATGCTCAACCGCGAGCTGAGCGTCATCGTCGACCGCCTGCAGAAGGCGACCGAGGAGTGGGAGAAGAAGAACGAGGAAGTCGAACGCCTCACGACCTGAGCCGTCCGGGCCAGGCAACAAAAAGCCCCTGTCTCCTTGGAGGAGCAGGGGCTTTTTTGCGCCATCGGAGGCAGTTGAAGAAGTGAAAGCGAGGAGCGAGAATCCGGAAGCAAGGCCCCCAAACAATCAGCACCTGGCCCGACTCCTGACTCCTTGCCTTTCAGGGCTTGCGCGTGACGACGCCGGCCGGGACTTCCTTGGAAACACCCACGTAGCCGTCCTGCAGGGCCCCCTTGCCCTCGAACTGGAGCTTGGAGGAACGCGCACCACTGACGGTGATGAGCGGGCCGGCGGCCGGCGTGGCCAGGGACAGGTCCTCGGTGCGGGAGTCGGCGGTGTTGGCAAAGGAGACGGGCGCCCCCTCGGAGGCCTTCACCTCGACCCTGCGCAGGAGCAGGCCCTTTGTATCCACCACGGTGATACCCTGGGTGCCCTCGAGGCTGGAATCCTCGAGCACGATGTCCTGGATGGGCATCTCCGGCAGGCCCTGGATGAGGGCGGAGCGGCGCGCGCCGACGGAGACGATGCGGGTCATGTGGATGTCGCGGAAGGAGGGGGTCTCGGGTGAGACGGGCGGGATGACCTCCGCGCCCTCGGCCTTGCGGCCCATGTAAAAGAGGTCGAAGAGGATGGCGTCGCCGCCGATGCGCAGCATGCGGATATCCGAAATCCGGATACGCTCCACGAGGCCGCCGCGGCCGCGCGTGCTCTTGAAGCGCAGGCCGACATCGGTGCCGAGGAAGGTGCAGCGCTCGACGATGACGTCGCGCACTCCGCCCGACATCTCGCTGCCGACGACGAAGCCGCCATGGCCGTGCTGCACCACGCAGTCACGCACCAGCACATTCTCGGTGGGGCGCCCGCGCTTGCGGCCCTCGGCGTCCTTGCCGGACTTGAGGCAGATGGCGTCGTCGCCCACGTCGAAGTTGCAGTGCTCCACGAGCACGCGGCGACAGGATTCGAGATCGAGACCGTCGCCATTCTGTGCATACCAGGGATTGCGCACGGTGACACGGCGCAGGGTGATGTCCTCGGAGAGCAGCGGGTGCAGGCACCAGGCCGGGGAGTTCTGGAAGGTGACGCCCTCAAGAAGCACGCGGCGGCAGTTGACGAAATTCAGCAGGACGGGACGCAGCGCGTCGCGGGCCTTCTCCTGGTCGGCCTTGTTGGGGGAGTTGCGCAGGGCGGAGTTCTCATAGCCCAGGCGTGGACTCTCGGAGGGGAACCAGAGGCGCTTGGCGTCGTCGGTCACGCCGCCGCTGGCCAGCAGCCGGCGCCACTGGGACTCCGTGAGCTTGTCCTTCTTGACCGGGCGCCAGGCGTCGCCGGAGCCATCGATGACGCCCTCGCCGGTGATGGCGATGTCCTCAAGGTTCGAACCTGAGATGGGGGCCAGGCAGCGCACGGCGGAGTTGCCCTCCCAGGTGGTCTGCACGAGCGGGTAGCGAGAGCGGTCGGGCGTGAAGAGGATGATGGCGCCGGCGGCAAGGTGGAGCTCCACGCGGCTTCGCATGATGATGGGGCCGGTCAGCCAGATGCCCGCGGGCACGTTCACACGACCGCCCCCCTGTTCTGCCACGGCGGCGATGGCGGCGGCAAAGGCCATCGTGTTAAGCTGCGTGCCATTGCCCACCGCGCCGAAGGAAACCAGGTCCACCTGGCGCACCGGGATGGAGGGAAGCGCCACAGGGGCGAGCACCACGGAGGCTTGCGCGGAGGAGGAGGCGGCGACATCGGCGCGCAAGTCCATTGCCCCCATTGAAATACCAATAAGAACGGCCAACAGGGCACAGGAACGGGCCGGCGAGGGAAGGAGATGCGCGAAGGTCATGGCAACGAAGGGAAATTTGAAACACCAAGGTACAGCAAGGAGTGACGCAGGGGGGCGCGGCGAGTTGCCCAAAAAAAATCCAGGGCAAGGAGACTGGTCCGCAGAGGGCCAGTCGGAGCCCCCGGTGGCAGGCGCAGGCTCTCCTGGTGGCCGGCGCCCCCCCCCTTCACACACGGTGGTGGGGTGGGCTTCCACGCGGGAGGCAGGAACTCGGCCCCGGCCCCGCGGTTGTCAGGGGTTGGCGGCACGCACGGCCTCGAGCTCCTCCCAGCGCGCGAAGGCGGCCGACATCTCGGCCTCCAGGGCGTCCAGGCGGGCCTTCAGCTTGGGGGCGGCGGTGGGATCGTTTTGGTAGAGGGAGGGGTCGCCCAGGCGAAGGCCCAGCTCGTGCTGCTCCGTCTCGAGGGCCTCGATGCGCGCCGGCAGGGCGTCGAGTTCGGCCTTCTCGCGGTTGTTGAGCTTGCGCAGCTTGCCCGTGCGCGCGGGGCGCTTGGAGTCGGTGTCGCCCGTCTGGGCAGCGGCGGCTGCTGCGGCTGCTGCCTGTGCGGCGGCCTGCTGCTGCTGACGGCGAATGCGAAACCACTCGCTGTAGCCGCCCACGTACTCGTTCACCACGCCCTCGCCCTCGAAGACGAAGGTGCTGGTGACGACATTGTCGAGGAACTCGCGGTCATGGCTCACGAGCAGCAGGGTGCCCTGGTACTCGACGAGCAGGTTCTCGAGCAGCTCGAGAGTCTCGGCGTCGAGGTCGTTCGTGGGCTCGTCGAGGACGAGCACGTTGGCGGGTTTTGTGAAGAGGCGGGCCAGCAGGAGGCGGTTGCGCTCGCCGCCCGAAAGCACGCGGGCCGGGCAGCGCGCGCGCTCGGGAAGGAAGAGAAAATCCTGCAGGTAGCTGATGACGTGGCGGGTGCGGCCATCGACCTGCACGGTCTCGTTTCCGTTGGCGATGTTGTCGGCGACGGACTTGGTATCGTCGATCTGCGCGCGCAGCTGGTCGAAGTACACGACCTCGAGGTTGGTGCCGTGCTCGAGCAGGCCGCCGGTGGGCTTCAACTGGCCGAGCAGCAGCTTGATGAGCGTGGTCTTGCCCGAACCGTTGGGACCGATGAGGCCGATCTTGTCGCCGCGCGTGATGAGGGTGTCGAACTCGCGCAGCAGGAGGCGGCCGTCGGGATAGGCGAAATTGAGCTTCTGGGCCTCGATGACTTTCACGCCGGAGCGGTTGGCCTCGCTGAGGGTCATCTTGACATTGCCCTGGCGCTCGCGGCGGGCGAGGCGCTCGGCGCGCATGTCCTGCAGGGCGTGGATGCGGCCCACGGCGCGCGAACGCTGGGCGCGCACACCGCGGCGTATCCATTCCTCCTCCTGGGCGAGCTTCTTGTCGAAGAGGGCCTGCTGCTTCTCCTCGGCCTCGAGGACCTCCTGCTTGCGCACGAGGTAGGTGTCGTAGTCGCAGGCCCAGCCGGCGACGCGGCCTCGGTCGAGCTCGATGATGCGCGTGGCGATCTTGCGCAGGAAGGCGCGGTCGTGCGTGACGAAACAGATGCTGAGCTTCTCGTTCACGAGGAACTCCTCCATCCAGAGGATCGATTCCAGGTCGAGATGGTTCGTGGGCTCGTCGAGGAGGAGCAGGTCGGGCTTGCCGGCGAGGGCGCGGGCGAGCAGGGCGCGGCGCTTGAGGCCGCCCGAGAGGGAGGCGAAGTCGGCGGCGGGGTCCAGCTGGAGCTTCTTGAAGATGTCCTCGAGGCGCAGCTCGCGCTCCCAGGCTTCCTCATGCTCGTGCAGCTCGCGCAGTCCGGAGGCGGCGATGTCGTGCACCTTGCCGTGGACGTCGGTCGGGACCTCCTGCTGGAGGCGGGCGACGAAGAGGCCGGGCATGCGGAAGATGTCGCCGCGGTCGGGCTTCAGGTCGCCGGAAAGGATGCGCAGCAGCGACGACTTGCCGGAGCCATTTCGACCGAGCAGGCAGACGCGCTCCCCCTCGTCGATCTGGAGATTCACGGAATCGAGGAGGGCGGGACCACCGTAGCTGAGGCTGACGTCGAGGAGGCTGAGCAGGGACATGGAGGCCCGCACCGTGTGCGAGCTCCCGGCAAACTGCAATCCAGCAGTAGAGACTAATCAGGCGCTGGGCTTTCCCAGCAGGAGGGCCAGTTCGTCGCGCAGGGACTTGGTCTGCGATTCCAGCTCGCGGGCGGCGGCGGCGGTCTCCTCGGAGGTGGCGGTGTTGGCCTGGGTCACGTGGTCGATCTCGTGGAGGGAATGGGTGACCTGCTTGATGCCCTGGGCCTGCTCCTCGGAGGCGCGGGCGATCTGGCCGATGAGGTCGTCCACCTTGCGTGTGTTCTCGACTACAGCGCGCAGGGAGCTGGTGATGCGCGTGGAGAGCTCCGCACCGCGCTGGCTCTTGGAGAGGGCGTCCTCGATGAGCGAGGCCGTCTCGCGGGCGGCCGTGGCGGAACGCTGGGCGAGGCTGCGCACCTCCTCGGCGACGACGGCGAAACCCGCACCCGCCTCACCGGCGCGGGCGGCCTCGACGGCGGCGTTGAGGGCGAGGATGTTGGTCTGGAAGGCGATCTCGTCGATGGTCTTGACGATCTTGGCGATGTTGGAGGAGGAGGTGGAGACGTCCTGCATCGCGCCCTGCATGGCCTCGACCTCGACGGCGCTGGCGTCGGTGGCCTGGCGGTTGAGAGTGGAGATGCGGTGGGCCTCCTTGGCGCTGTCGGCGTTTTGGCTGATCGTGCCGGCGATCTCCTCCATGGAGGCGCTGGTCTCCTCGAGGGAGGCCGCCTGCTTGCTGGACCCCTCGGCAAGGTTCTGGCTGGAGCCGGAGACCTGGTCCACGGCGCGGCTCATATCCCCGGTGCTGTTCAGCATGCGGGAGGCGATGTCGCGCACGTAGCGGGTCACGGCGTTGGTGGTGAGGATGCCGAAGGTGATTCCGCAAAGCACGCCCACCAGGGTGCCGATGCCCATGACCCAGCGCATCAGGTCTCCATTGCGCTCAAATTCAGCGTGCATGGCATCCCCCATCTTGTTCGAATGCTGGCTGATGGCCACGACGAGGGAATCCATCTGGGTGGTGGTTTCGCGATCCATGCCCTTCACGAGGGCATCCACGGTGTTGCCCGGCTTGGGGTCGGTCGGGACATAGGACTTGAGCGCCTCACGATAACGCTGGCCAAGGGTGGCATGTTCCTTGAGGAGCTTCTGCGCGGGTGCGGGATCGAAGGAGAGGGCGATGCACAATTCCTGGGTGCGGGCGAGATCGGCGGCGCAGACCTTTTCCTGCTTTTCGAAC
>JAHFTI010000074.1:0-680 GCA_023265535.1 Opitutaceae bacterium | reverse complement strand
GGGTCCTGTCCGCGAAGCAGGATGTTTTTCCACTCCTGCACCTGGATCTTGAAGGCGACCTGGGCTGACCGGGCCTGGTCAATGGCCTGACGGGCAAGCACCTGCTGATCCATTCCGGCGTGCCCCAGCTTGATCGCCTGCATCTGGCTCCAGATTCCGATCATGCCACCGACGAGAGGGATCATGGATGCGATTCCAAAGGCAATGATCAGGCGCTGCTTGAGATTCATCTGGGTGGGAAGTCGGGGTGCTGGGGGACAAATAACCGGGGACGCAGGGAACCGGCGCCCATTGTCATATCGAACTGTCGGATAATTCTTTAAGAGACCCCGCGACTTAATAACATTTTCTAATGCTAAACACTCACAAAAAACCGATATGAAAGGGACAAAACCCACGGCCTTCCTGCCTTTGCTGGACATGGGCTGGGAGCCCATCCTCAATGGTCGGGGCTGCCTGCGCGGCCCCTGCAACCTGATCCTTCCTCCATGAATTCACCTCTGAAGATTGTGATGCTCAGTTCGGAATGCGTGCCCTATGCCAAGACAGGCGGGCTGGCGGACGTGGTGGGGGCGCTGCCGCAAGCCCTGCGCAGGCTCGGCCACGAGGTGATCACCGTGATGCCCAAGTACAGCAGCATCAACGCGCCCAAGCATGGCCTCAAGCGCCATTGGGACAGC
>JAHFTI010000552.1 GCA_023265535.1 Opitutaceae bacterium | reverse complement strand
CGCGCGAACATCTTCGAGCGCGTCTTCACCTGCACGTGCACCTCAAGACCGATGACAGCTTCGTAATTCATTGTATCTGATTCTTTGATACGGCGCGTGGCGCTCAGAGTTGGGGAAGGCGGGTGGTCCAGTCGTGGGCCTGCTCGTAGGAGCGGGCGATGGCGAGCATCTCGGCCTCCTCGAAGGGCTTTCCGATGATCTGCAGGCCGATGGGCAGGCCCGCCTGCGTGAAGCCGCAGGGGATGGACACGCCGGGCAGGCCGGCGAGGTTCACGCCGATCGTGTAGATGTCGCTCAGGTACATCGAGAGCGGGTCGGCCGCCTTCTCGCCGATCCTGAACGCCGGGGTCGGCGAGGTCGGGGTGAGCAGGGCGTCGACGGTCTCGTAGGCCTTCAGGAAATCGTTGCGGATCAGCGTGCGCACCTTCTGGGCGCGCAGGTAGTAGGCGTCGTAGTAGCCGCTCGAGAGCACGTAGGTGCCCAGGATGATGCGGCGCTTCACCTCGTCGCCAAAGCCCTCGGCGCGCGACTGGGAGTAGATGTCGACCGCATCACGCGTGGCGCTGCTGCGATGTCCGTAGCGGATGCCGTCGAAGCGGGCGAGGTTCGAGGAACACTCGGCCGTGGCGATGATGTAGTAGGCGCCGATGGCGTACTTGGTGTGCGGGAGCGAAACCTCGACAATCTCGCAGCCGATGCCGCGGTAGTGGTCGATGGCGGCCTGCACGGCCTTGGCCACCTCGGGGTCGAGGCCCTCGCCAAAGTACTCCTTGGCGATGCCCAGGCGCCACGGGCCCTTGCGCTTGGAAAGCTCGGCGCGGTAGTCGGGGATCTCCACCTTGAAGGAGGTGGAGTCGCACTCGTCGTAGCCGGCGATGGCCTGCAGCACGAGGGCCGCATCCTCGACGGTGCGCGTGAAGGGGCCGATCTGGTCGAGCGAGGAAGCGTAGGCGATCAGTCCGTAGCGGGAGACCAGGCCGTAGGTGGGCTTCAGGCCGACCAGGTTGCACAGGGCCGCGGGCTGGCGGATGGAGCCGCCGGTGTCGCTGCCGAGGGTGGCGATGGCCTCGCCCGCGGCGAGGGCGGCCGCGCTGCCTCCGGAGGAGCCGCCGGGCACGCGCTCAAGGTCCCAGGGATTGCGCGAGGGGCCGTTGGCGGAGTTCTCGGTGGAGCTGCCCATGGCGAACTCGTCGAGGTTGAGGCGGCCCCAGCACAGGGCGCCCGCGGCCTTCAGCTTGGTGGTCACCGTGGCGTCGTAGGGCGACACGAAGTTCGCGAGGATTTTGCTCGAGGCGGTCAGCGGCTGGCCGTCCACGGCGATGACATCCTTGAGGCCGATCGGAATGCCGTCGAGCGGCCCGAGGGCCTTGCCGGCGGCGCGGCGCGCGTCGGAGGCGGCGGCCTGGGCGAGGACGTCGGTCTCGTCGCGCGAGTTGAAGGCGTGCACACGCTCCTCGACGGCGCGGGTGCGCTCGAGGACTGCCTGGACGAGCTGGACGCTCGTGATCTCGCCGGACTGGAGGCGGGCGGAGAGCTCGGCGATGGTCTGGTAATGGAGGGGGGCGGCCATGGCGTATTCCTTATTCAACTACGGTCGGCACCGAGATCATGTTGTCGCGCTGCGCGGGCGCGTTCATGAGCGCCTTCTCGACGGGCAGGCCGGGCTGCGGCAGGTCCTCGCGCCAGACATTGTACAGGGGGAAGGCGTGCGCGGTCGGCTCGACACCTGTGATGTCGACCTCCTTGAGGGTCTCGATGTAGGAGAGGATGTCTCCGAGCTGGGCCGAGTAACGCGCCTTCTCGTCGGCGGTGAGCGAGAGGCGCGCGAGCTTGGCGAGACGGTCGATGTTGAGATCGGGAATCTGGGACATGGCTTGCCTGCTTACTTGCGGATCGAGAGACCGGGAGTCTTGACGAGCTCCTCCTGGATCTTGGTGAAGACGACGTTGACCTCGTCGTCGGTCAGGGTGCGCTCGGGCGAGCGGAAGACCAGGGAGAAGGCCAGGCTGCGGGTGCCCTCGGGCAGGCCCTTGCCCTGGTACACGTCGAAGAGGGCGACGTTCTCGAGGGCGAAGGCGTTGCCGACGGCGGCGCGGGCCACCTTGGCGAGGACCTTGCGCACCTCCTCGGAGGGCAGCGAGGCCTCGGCGACGACGGCGATGTCGCGCAGGGCGGCGGGCAGCAGGCTGAAGGGGGCGAAGCGCTTGCGGGCGCCGCTCTCGACGGCGAGCTTCTCGGGAAGCACGATGAACTGACCGGCGAGCACGCGGCCCTCGATGCCGGCGGCCTTGCTCAGGGCGAGGTCGACCAGGCCGAAGCGGGCGGTGTAGCCGTGGGCGATCTCACCGGCGGCGGCGCTGTGGTGGGCCTGCCAGCCGGGCTGGGCGACGACCCCGATGGCCTGCAGGGAGCGCGGCAGCTCGATGCCGGCCAGGGACGCCAGCGTGGCGGTGAACTGCTTGGCCGTGTAGAAATCGGCGGCCTCGCGCTGCTTCCAGCGGCGCTCCTCGTCCTCGGCGATGATGAAGGCGACGGCGGCGCACTCGAGCAGCTGGCCGTTGCGGTCGAGGAAGACGCGGCCGGTCTCGAAGAGGCGGGAGGCGGGCACGCCGCGAGACTGGTTGAGGCGCAGCGACTCGATGAGGCCGGGGATGAGCGAGGCGCGCAGGTTGGACTGGTCCTCGATGAAGGGGTTGGCCAGGCGCGTGTCGGCGGCGGCGGTCTCATGGCCGACGAGGTAGTCGGTCACGATGCGGTTGTAGCGCACGATCGGATCATCCTCGGCGAGCAGGCCGGGCGAGCTGACGACGGCGGCGGGGATGCGCTCCGTGCCGTAAAGGCGCAGCACCTCCTCGACGAGGTCGATCGGGCGGTCGAGGTCGTCGCGCCAGCTGGGGACGGAGACCGTCCAGGTGACGAGACCCTTGAGGTCGGTGTCCTCGCGGACGATGTTGAGCTCGAGCGCCTCAAGGGCGGCGCGCTGTTCGGCGACGCTGATCTCGAAGCCGGCGCGCTCGTTGATGTAGGCGGGGCTGACGACGATCTCGCGCTGCCAGGGCTTGTCTCCACCAACCTGATACACGGGGGCGACGAGGCGGCCGCCGCCGTCGGCGACGATCAGGTCGAGCGCGCGGTAGGCGGCCTCGAGCGTGGTGTGCGGATCGACGCCGCGCTCGTAGCGGTAGGAGGAGTCAGAGGAGAGGCCGAGGTGG